>DXGR01000078.1 GCA_019113825.1 Candidatus Stackebrandtia excrementipullorum
CCCGCCGAAGTTCCTCGGCGAGGTGGCTCTGTTGAAACACAAACACTTGCGGTACGGCTTCGTGAAGGACCGTTGAGCCGCTAACCGTGGCGACGTTCCGTGTCGCGTATGACAGGCTGTGTGGCGTGTCGAAGCGAGCTGAACGTGCCAAGGAACGCACCAGGCGAGGAGAGCGCCCGCCCGCACCGGAACCGTTGACCGTTCCGGTGCCCGACAACCACGCCCACCTGGATATCGTCGCCGGGTGGAGCTGGGACGGCGACCGCGACCAGACCGTCCCGTTCGACCATTCGTCGGTCACCGCCGAGCTGGATGCGGCCGAGGCGGCCGGCGTCGACCGGGTTGTACAGGTGGGTATCGACGTGGCGTCGTCGGCGTGGGCGGCGGACCTGGCCGTTCACGATGCACGGGTGTTGGCGGCGGTCGCGTTGCACCCCAACGACGCTCCGCACCAGACGGACCTGGATGCGGCGTTGGTCGAGATCGAGAAACTTGTGCAACGTCCCAGGGTGGTCGCGCTCGGCGAGACGGGGATGGACTACTTCCGCACCGAGCCGGACGGTCGCGCCAAGCAGGAGGAGTCGTTTCGTGCGCACATAGCGTTGGCCAAAACGCATGACAAGACGTTGATGATTCACGACCGGGACGCTCACGGCGATGTTTTGCGTGTTCTCGACGAAGAGGGCGCGCCCGATCGGGTCGTCCTGCATTGTTTCAGCGGTGACGCCGAGTTCGCGGCGGAGTGCGCCGACCGCGGCTTTTACATGAGTTTCGCCGGGAACGTGACGTTCAAGAACGCGCCGAGCCTGCGTGAGGCGGCGGCGGTGTGTCCGGAGGAGCTGCTGCTTGTCGAAACGGACGCGCCGTTCATGACACCGATGCCGTATCGGGGGAGGCAGAACGGACCGTTCCTGATTCCGTTGACGGTACGGTTCCTCGCCGACTACCTCGAGCGCGACGTCGACGCCCTGTCCACTGTGATTTCGGAGAACACCGAACGGGTCTACGGAACCTGGTCCTGATCCTGCTTGACCCGTATGGACAATTCGTTGTGTGTCGTGAAGTACGGCTGCACACGGTTGGCGTTGGTGTGTACGGTGCCGAACCGTTGAACGTGCTTGCGGCGGGGGATGTCGTCGAAGAATCGGCCGAGCCGCACTTCGCCGTCATCGGTGTCCAGCCACAGGTCCCACAGCCGTAGCGGGTTCCCGTCCGGATGGGGTGCCGCGCATAGGCGGCGAGTGGGAACGGTGGCGCTGAACCGTCCGTCCCCGTCGTCTTCGACCGGGATGGTGATCGCCGTCCCGGAGGCGTCTCGAGCGCGTGCGAGGACTCGGTGTGGTGCCCGCCCGGACATGAGGCGACCGGTGACCGTGCACATTGCTCCCTCCCATGAGACGTCGTCGATCTCCGCGTAGTCGTCGCGCCGCCACACTCGAAGTTTCAACAGTCCCCGGTCGGCGAACGGGATCACGAGGGCGTCGCCCATCGGCTTCACCTCCAGCAACGCCCGAGTGTCGACCCTCCCGGCTCGAACGGGTTCACCTCTGTCGGTGACGGCCCATTCACCCTCGCTCAGGTCCGTGGCCTTGACCTCCCCCTCGACGTTGTGGACGGTCCCGTCGAGCGTCACCTGGAGGTTGGAACGGCCGGTCAGTGTGACCGCGCCGAAATCGACGGCGGTGGCGGCGACCGTGTGCCGTTGGGCTGTCGGATACGGCCGGTATCGGGGCCGACGACGTCGGCGGCGCGGCGCGGGTGTGGCGGATCGGTCGAGGAGGGACGTGAACAACTCCTCGTAGCGACGGCCGATCGCCTCGGGGTGGTAGTCGGCGGCGGTGTGGCGTGCCGCCTCGGCCATATGCCGCCGCAACTCGGGATTCTCGATGAGGCGGCACAGTCCCGACGCGACCGCGTCGGCGTCGTTGACGGGCGTAAGGATCCCGTCGGAGCCGTCGGTGATGATTTCCGGTGGGCCGTACGGGCAGGCTGTGGACACCACGGGGAGGCCACAGTCCATGGCCTCCACGAGTGTCAACCCGAACGACTCGTGCCGTGAGGTCGAAGCGGCGATGGAACTTTTCACCCACTCCGTGTCCAAAGGGGTCTTTTGTCCCATGAACACGGCGGCTCCGTCCAGTCCCAGCCGTGTCGCCAGGTCACGTAGCTTTCCAAGCTGGGAACCCGAACCGTAAATTCGCAGCCGCCAATCGGGGTGCCGTTCGTGCACGGCGGCGAACGCCTTGAGCAGTACGTCGAACCGTTTCGGCGACTCGATTCGGCCCGCCGCCATGATCAGCTTCGCGTCGCCGGTCGACGGTGGGAGCGGCGACGGTGGGATCGAATTCGGGATGAAATACATGCGGTCGGCCAAGCTCGGAATCCGACGGCGGTAGTTGTCGGCATCGGCGGCGCTGACCGTCACGACCGCATCGAGAAGGCGATACCGCCGTTCGATGGCCGCGCGCAACCGGGGTTTGTGATGGTCGAGAAACAGGTGTTCCTGGCCCACGGTCACCGCGTGGCGAGGCGCCAGGCCCGCGACGTAAACGTTCAAGCCGGGGCGAGTGCCCACGATCACGTCGGCGTCGCTGGCGGCGAGGAACTCGGCGACCCGGCGGTCCGTGAGCCGATGGAACTGGGCCGTGCGAGTGTCGCCCGGCGGGTACAGCCGCGACGGCCGACGGGCCCGCCACTTGGCCAGCGGCCCGCTGCGCCGGGTCATGTCCACGAGCGGCCAGACCGTGACGCGGTCGTCCAGCGCGAACACCGGTTCACGACGACGGCGAAACACCGCCGCGATCTCCACCTCATGACCGAGATCGACCAACGCCGACGCCGTGTTGAGAGTGGCCCGGATCGTGCCACCGACGTTGTCCACCGAATGCGTCAGAAACAGAACCTTCATACGAAACCCCATTCGACGGACATGCCGTCGGTCCCCGTTTTGTTGTGATGTGACACAGTGTGACCGAAGTGCGACCAGAATGGGCCCCCGGGGTGGGGCTGTTCACCTGATCGCAGAGGTGGGTGCGCGATGATAACCGTGTGGATGAACTACTCGGGGCCAAAGACATACGGCAAATAGCCGCGGCGTTGTCGGTGCGGCCGACGAAGACGCTGGGGCAGAACTTCGTCGTCGACGCCAACACCGTGAGGCGAATAGCCGACGCCGCCAAACTCGCCGCCGACGACGTCGTCCTCGAAGTCGGTCCCGGGCTCGGTTCGTTGACTTTGGCGCTCCTGCCGCGATGCGCGCGCTTGCACGCCGTCGAGGTCGACGGTCGTTTGGCGTCGGCGTTGCGTCCGACCGTTGAAGCCCGAGCAGCTCACGACGCGTCGAAACTGACCGTTCATCACGCTGACGCGATGACGATCACCGCCACCGAATTCGACGTGCCGCCGACGGCGTTGGTGGCCAACCTGCCCTACAACGTCGCCGTGCCCGTCGTGCTGCACCTGCTCGCCGTCCTGCCGAGTCTGCAGCGCGGCCTCGTCATGGTGCAGGCCGAGGTCGCGCAACGCATGACCGCAGACCCCGGCTCGAAGATCTATGGTGTTCCGAGCGCGAAACTCGCCTGGTATGCGCGGGCCCGCCGCGCCGGAGCGGTCCCTCGCGGTGTGTTCTGGCCCGTACCCAACGTCGACTCCGCGCTCGTGGCGTTTGAACGACACGACCCGCCGCCGGGCGACCGCGCGAAGGTGTTCAAGGTGATCGACGCGGCGTTCGCTCAGCGCCGTAAAGTCCTGCGCGGCGCGTTGGCCGGCTGGGCCGGGGGCGCCGACGCGGCCGAACGGATCCTCACCGCCGCGGGCGTCAATCCACGGTTGCGAGGCGAAGCCCTCCGCATCTCCGACTTCGCGCAGATCGCCGCTCACCAGGAGACACCGTGACCGAAGCCGTGGCTCTTCCCGACGACAACCCGGCGAAGGTCCGAGTGCGTGTCCCCGCCAAAATCAACCTGCACCTGGGTGTGGGTGACAAACGCGACGACGGATTCCACGAGCTCACGACCGTGTACCAGGCGGTGTCTCTCTACGACGAGGTCGCCGTCGAGAACGCCGACACGGTGACGGTGCACGTGACCGGCGAAGGCGCAGGCACCCTGCCTCTCGACGACCGCAACCTCGCGGTCCGCGCCGCACGCGCGTTGGCCGAGCACGCCGGCGTCGCCGGGGGCGTCGCGCTGAGCATCCACAAGCGCATCCCGTTGGCGGGTGGGTTGGCGGGTGGAAGCGCCGACGCAGCCGCCACATTGCTGGCCTGCGCACGGCTGTGGGGCCTGCCGATGTCTCGGAACGACCTGCTCGACGTGGCCGCCGGACTGGGATCGGACGTACCGTTTTGCCTCGTGGGGGCGGTTGCGCTCGGCACCGGGCACGGTGAGGTCGTCGAACCCGTAGAGGCCGGGGGCACATACCACTGGGTCGTCGCCGTGTCCGACGGCGAACTGTCCACCCCTCTCGTATACACCGAAGTGGACCATCTTCGTGAGGCCGGTTCCGGGCGGTACCACGACGACGTGACGGATCTGCTGGCCGCGCTCAAGACGGGCGCCGACGCCGACACGCTCGGGCCGCTCCTGCACAACGACATGTCCGACGCCGCCGTCCGGCTGCGCCCACAATTGGCGGACGTACTCGCCGCCGGTGAAGCGGACGGTGCGGTCGCATCGCTGGTGTCCGGGTCCGGGCCGACGGTTCTGTTTCTGGCTCGCGACGAACACCACGGTCACGCACTCGCCGCCAGGCTACGCCTGCGCGGTGTCGCCAGGCGGATTCTTCACGTCACCGGGCCCGTCGCCGGTGCGACACCCTGGTGACACGACGTCGCCGGTCCGTCCGATAACGATGCTGCCTTGAACGCCGATCCGAGGCGATGTCTCTCCCCGGGCGGTCTTCCCGAACGACGTCCCTTTGTGGGGTTCCGGGCAATGTCGTTGCACCCCTCCGCAGGGCCACCGGCCTCCGCCCCACTGGCTTGAGCCTATGTGTCCAGCACGTCGTGGGGCCGGCGATTTGCGGGGGGACGGGGGATCGTGGCGTGCCTGTGGATGAACCGGGGCGTGTGCACGGAGGGGCCGATGGTGCACCTCCGGTGGGTCACGGCGGGCCTGTGGACAACCGGACGCCTGTGGATTGGTCGGAGGTTTCGCGGGCCTGTGGACAACCGGACGCCTGTGGACTCGACTCGAGGCTCGGCGTGCTTGTAGCGCCGTGGCGCGGTGATGCTTCGGCGGGCACGTCAGTTGCGCGCAAGTAGCGTGATTGAAACCCCGCCTATCGAGCAGCATGCTTGATTGAAACTGCGATACGCTGGCGGTCATGTGTGGAATCGTGGGCTATGCGGGCCCGAAACCGGCCATCGATGTCGTCAATGAAGGCCTTCGCAGGCTGGAATATCGCGGGTACGACTCGGCCGGGGTGGCGCTGATGGCCGACGGGGAGATCGTCACCGAGAAACGAGCGGGCAAGTTGAGCAATCTTGCCGAAGCCGTCGCCGCACGTGGGGGGATGACGGGTCCACATGTGGGGATCGGTCACACCCGGTGGGCCACTCACGGCGCACCGACCGACCGCAACGCGCATCCGCACGTGTCCGTTGACGGCCGTACCGCTGTCATTCACAACGGGATCATCGAGAATTTCGCTCAGCTTCGCGCCGAATTGGAGGGCGACGGGGTCGAGTTCACCTCGGACACCGACACGGAGTGCGTCGCGCATCTGTTGGCACGTGAGGTGGGGCAGGGCGTCGATCTCACCGAGGGGATGCGTCGAGTGTGTCGTCGTCTGCAGGGGGCGTTCACGCTGTTGGCCGTCCACGGCGACGCCCCCGGCACTGTGGTCGGGGCGCGCCGTAACTCGCCGTTGGTCGCCGGTGTCGGCGACGGCGAGTATTTCCTCGCGTCCGATGTGGCCGCCTTCATCCGCCACACTCGTGAGGCGATAGAGCTCGGTCAGGACCAGGTCGTCACGATCACCGCCGACGGATACTCGATCACCGACTTCGAGGGCGAACCGACCGACGGCACACCGTTTCACGTGGACTGGGACGCTTCGGCGGCGGAGAAGAACGGCTACGAGTACTTCATGCTCAAGGAGATCGCCGAGCAGCCGCGCGCCGTGGCCGACACGTTGCGTGGACGCTTCGACGTCGGTGGCGGCATCATTCTCGACGAGGTGCGCATGTCCGACCAGGACTTCCGTGACATCGACAAGATCTTCATCGTCGCCTGTGGAACGTCATATCACGCCGGCATGGTCGCCAAGTACGCGATCGAACATTGGGTGCGGCTACCGTGTGAAGTCGAGTTGGCCAGCGAGTTTCGTTACCGTGACCCGGTTCTGGACCGGTCGACCATGGTCATCGTGATTTCGCAGTCGGGCGAGACCATGGACACCCTGATGGCACTTCGGCACGCCCGTACCCAGAAGGCACGGGTTCTGGCCATATCGAACACGGTCGGCTCGACCATCCCGCGTGAATCCGACGCCGTCCTGTACACACGTGCCGGCATCGAGGTCGCCGTCGCATCGACGAAGGCTTTTCTCACCCAGCTGGCGGCCTGTTACCTGGTGGGGCTTCACCTGGCGGCGGTCCGTGGCATCAAGTACGTCGACGAGGTGGCCGCGGTCGTTGCGGAACTGGCCGAAACCCCCGAGAAGATCGCGACGGTCCTTGCCGGCATGGAACCGGTGCGCGAGTTGGCGAAACGCATGGGGACCGCCGACCGTGCACTGTTCATCGGGCGGCACGTGGGTTACCCGGTCGCGTTGGAGGGCGCTCTTAAGCTGAAGGAGCTGGCGTACATGCACGCCGAAGGCTTCGCCGCCGGCGAGTTGAAGCACGGTCCGATCTCCCTGATCGAAGAGGGGACTCCGGTCGTGGTCGTGGTTCCGTCGCCGCGTGGCCGCAGCCTGCTTCACGACAAGGTGTTGTCGAACATCCAGGAGGTCAAGGCGCGCGGTGCGACCGTGATCGCCATCGCGGAGGACGGGGACGACGTGGTGGCGCCGCACGTCGACCACGTCGTGTTCACGCCACGAACCTCCACATTGCTGGCACCGTTGTTGACCGCGCTTCCTCTGCAGGTTTTCGCGTGCGAGCTCGCCGCCGCGAAGGGCCACGACATCGACCAGCCGCGGAATCTCGCCAAGTCGGTGACCGTGGAGTAGGTCATCCGATCGCATGTCTGTGACGGCGGTGGGTACTCGATGTGTCACAGTGACTGATGTGATTGTGGCAGTCGGCATCGATGTGGTGCTCGTGGAACGTTTCTCCAAGGCGCTCGATCGCACGCCGCTGCTGGCCGATCGCCTGTTCACGGCCGCCGAACGTCTCACCTCCAGCGGAAACCCGCGTTCCAGTGAGTCGTTGGCCGCGCGGTTTGCCGCGAAGGAGGCCGTGGCGAAGGCGCTGGGCGCCCCCGGTGGGCTGCACTGGCACGACTGTGAGGTAGTCACCGACCCCGACGGTCGCCCCTGGCTGACAACGTCGGGGACCGTGGCCGCGGCTGCGGCCGAACGTGACATCGGGCGGTGGCATCTGTCCCTGTCCCACGACGGCGGTATCGCCTCGGCGATGGTGGTGGCGGAACGCTGATGCCCGGGGTATGGAAAGTCGCGCAGGTGCGCGAGGCGGAAGCGGCCCTCATGGCGACGTTGCCCGCGGGCGCTTTGATGCAGCGGGCGGCGGCGGGTTTGGCGGCGCGTGTGGCGCGATTGCTGACCGGGTCCGGCGGTGTGTACGGCGCGCACGTCACCGTGTTGACCGGCCCCGGAAACAACGGCGGAGACGCGTTGTTCGCGGGTGCTCTCCTGGCCGAGCGCGGGGCACGGGTGACGGCGGTCGAGGTCTTCCCGGGGCGCCGTCATCGTGAAGCGGGGGAGGCTCTTGTCGCGGCGGGTGGCCGGTTCGCTTCCACGCTGCCCGACCGCACCGATCTGGCGCTCGACGGAATCGTCGGTATCGGAGGACGGGCGGGCCTTCCCGATTCCGCCGTGTCTCTGCTCGAGCAGCTGGCCACGGCGGTCATGGTCGCGGTCGACGTTCCCAGCGGCGTCGACGTCGACACGGGCGCCGTAGTGGGCCCGGCCGTGCACGCCGATGTGACGGTCACGTTCGGGTGTCATAAACCGGCGGTGGCGGTGGGTGCGGGGGCCGCACACGCCGGATTCGTCGACTACGTCGACATCGGTCTCCAGCCGTACCTGCCGGAGCCGTTCGCGGTCATACCCACGCTCGACGACGTCGCGCGATGGTGGCCGCGTCCTCAGCCGTACGACGACAAATACACGCGGGGTGTTTTGGGCGTGTGCGCCGGTTCCTACCGGTATCCCGGCGCGGGCGAACTGGCGGTGGCCGGTGCATTGGCCGGGCCTGCCGGGTACATCCGTTACGCCGGAAGCGCCGCTCGGCACGTCCGCTACCGGTATCCGGAGGTCGTGACGAAGGACCGGGTCGCGGATTCGGGTCGGGTCCAGGCGTGGACCGCCGGACCGGGTATGGGGACCGACTCCGTGGCGGCGTCCCAGTTGAGCGCGGCCTTCGACGAGGGTGTCCCGATATGTCTGGACGCCGACGGTCTCACCCTGATCGCCAACGATCCGGTCCTGTTGGAGCAGCGGATCGCACCGATGGTGTTGACGCCACACGACCGCGAGTATTCGCGTCTGGCCGATCGGGCGACGGGACCGGACCGCATAGGAGACGCCCTCGAGCTGGCGCGTCGGTTCGACTGCATTGTGCTGTTGAAGGGTTTCCGCACCGTCATCGCCGACCCGTCCGGGAAGGTCTATCTCAACCCGACGGGCGACCCCGCGTTGGCCACTGCCGGTTCCGGGGACGTGTTGGCGGGACTGTTGGGTGCGCTGTTGGCTGCGGGCATGCCGGTCGACCGGGCCGCGGTCGCGGCGGCGTTCGTGCACGGTTTGGCGGGCCGTGAGGCTGCTCGACAGGGCCCGGTCACGGCATCGGGCATAGCCCGGGTCCTCCCCGAGGTGATCAGTCGCTCGCTTGAGCTCTGATCGGAGATCGAGCGATCACCGGGTGTTCGTCTTCCCGATTTCGGCTGTGCTCGGTCTCCGTCGGGTGTGCGTTCGGGGGCCTGCCGACACCCGAAAGGTGTGACGTGACGACGCGCACGGACGCGTCGGCTCGCGCGGAGGAGCGGGCGGAACGTAATCTGTTGGGCATGTCTTTCCAGAGCGAGGTGCCCGCCGGCCTCGACTCTGCGTGGCCGGGGCCGGGTGACGGGATGTCGCGGAAACATTCACGACCGCTTCCCGGGGTGACCGATCTCGTCGGTGCCCCGACTTTTCAGGCCGAGGCGGTCGTCGATCTCGACGCCGTCGCCGCGAATGTTGCGAACCTGGCATCCCGTACCCGAGCCGAGGTCATGCCCGCGGTCAAAGCGGACGCGTACGGCCACGGGTTGGTGCCGGTGGCGAGGGCGTGCGTGGCCGCGGGTGCCTCCGCGTTGGTGGTGGCGACCTTGCCGGAGGCCAGAGCCCTGCGCACAGCGGGTGTGGACGTTCCGGTGTTGGCGTTGTTGGCCGCGCCCGGACAGGATGTCGTGGGAGCGATCGACAACGACGTGGAGATGTCGGCCGGTTCCATCGACCAGTTGTCGGAGCTCACGGAGGCGGGTGCCTCCCGCGCCGCCCGTGTCCATTTGGAGGCCGACACCGGCATGGGCAGAGGCGGCGTGCCGGAAGCGGAGTGGGAGGCCTTCGTCGAGCAGGCCGCGAAAGCCCAGGCCGCCGGTCGCGTCGAGATCGTCGGTGTGTGGAGCCATCTGGCCTGCGCGGACGAACCGACGTCGCCGGTGAACCCGTTGCAGCGTGATGCGTTCGACCGTTTCACGCAGGCCGCCACGGCTGCGGGGCTGACACCCCGGTGGCGGCATCTCGCGAATTCGGCGGCCACATTGGCGGATCCGGCGGCTCATTACGACATGGTGCGACCGGGCATCGCGGTGTACGGGTATTCGCCCATCGAGGGCGAGACTTTCGGGCTTCGTCCGGCGATGAGTTTGCGTGCGCGTTTGACGCAGGTGAAACGGTTGCCCGCCGGTCACGGAATTTCTTACGGTCACACGTATACCACCGAGCGCGACACGACCGTGGGGATAGCTCCACTGGGTTACGCCGACGGGATCCCTCGGTCGACGTCGAATCGCGCCGAGGTGGTTCTTGCAGGGAGAAGGGTGCGTATTCGCGGTCGAGTATGTATGGACCAGGTCGTCGTCGACTGCGGTGACGTGCGAGCCAAGGCGGGTGACGTCGTCGAGTTCTTCGGGGACGGCCCGGTCACGGCGGACGACTGGGCACGGTGGCATCACACGATCAGTTACGAGATTCTCACATCGGTGGGGGCGCGTGTGTCGCGTCGCTATCGGGGGATGGGGGCGTGATGGACGAGGTGAAACGGCGGTCGCGCAAGGCCGGTTGGATTGGTGCGATAGCGGGGGTGGCTGCGGCGGCCGGTTTGGCCGCAGGTGTGGCCACGGAGAGGTATCTGGTGAACAAGGCGCGCCACGATCCGGAAGATCCATATGCGGACGAGCCGTTCGGTGAACTGCCCGCCGATTCGGTGCGAATGGTGACGACGCCCGACGATGTGTCGGTGCGAGTGGAGACCGTTGCGACCGAGGCCACGGCCGGGCATCCGGAGCGGGTGAAGGCGACCGTGATCTTCGTTCACGGCTACTGCCTGAACCAGGGGACATTTCATTTTCAGCGCCGCGCGTTGACGGATTCGGACCTCCCGGTGCGGGGAGTGTTCTACGACCAGCCCGGTCACGGTCGATCCGGAGGGCTTCCGGTCGCGGAGTACGACATCGACGCCTTGTCGGACACATTGGACACCGTGATCCGTAAAGTGGTCCCGGACGGTCCGCTCATCCTCGTGGGCCACTCCATGGGAGCCATGACGATCATGGCCTATTCGCGTAAACACCCCGATGTCTTCGTTGAGCGGGTCGGCGGTGTGGCGCTGCTGTCGACGTCGGCCGGAGGTCTCGACTCGGTCGCGTTCGGCGCGCCGCGAGCGCTGGCGCGGGCGCGACGGCTGCTGCTGCCCGTGTTCAGCCGAGCGGTCGCCATGACACCGGGAACGATCGATCGGGTTCGCAAGATCGGTGCGGACCTGGCGTGGTTGCTGACCCGACGCTACGGCTTCGCGATCCCGAACCCGTCCCCGGCACTGGTCTCCTATGTCGAGAGTATGAACACCGAGACGCCGATCAAGACGGTCATCGGGTTCACGAAGGCCCTGCTGGAGCACGATGAGCATGCGTCGCTTCGGGCGTTCGCGGATGTTCCGGTGTTGATTTCGGCCGGTACCGAAGATCAGTTCACACCCGCCTCACATTCGGTGTTTCTGGCCGAGGAACTGCCTCACGCACGCCTGGTGATGGTTCCGCAGGCGGGGCACGTCGCGCTTATGGAGAAGCCCGAAGAGGTGTCTCCGGCGGTGTTGAGGTTCATCAAGGCGTGCACGGCCGGCCCGAAGTCCGAATGGCGTGAACCCGAAGACGTCTTGGACGAGACACCGGGTTCGCGTCCGCGAGGCTGGAAGAAGCGCCGTGCCGGTGCACAGCCGCGCAAAAGCCCCCCCGACAAGGACGGCAGGAAGTGAAACTGAAGCTGGCGACGGCGTCCGACACACACACGCTCGGTGTGCGGCTGGCATCGATTCTCGCGCCCGGTGATCTGCTCGTGTTGTCCGGTCCCCTGGGCGCGGGTAAGACCGCGTTGACGCAGGGAATCGGTGCGGGTCTGGCGGTCGAGGGCGCGGTGACAAGCCCCACGTTCATCATCGCTCGGGTTCATCGTGGGCGCATCCCCCTCGTTCACGTCGACGCGTATCGTCTGTCGAGCGCCGACGAACTCGACGACCTGGACCTGGACGCCTCCCTCGAGGACTCGGTCACCGTGGTCGAGTGGGGCGCGGGCCTTGTGGAACAGTTGGCGGACGCACATCTGGCGATCGACCTGGAGCGTCGCGACGACGACGTCCGCGATGTGACGGTCACCGGTCACGGTGGAGACTGGGAACAACGGTTGAGTCGATGGGAAGCCGGTGCGGCATGTTGATTCTGGTCATGGACACCTCCACTCCTGCGGTTACCGCGGGTGTGTACGAGGTCGGCGCCGACGCGGTGACGTGTCGCGGTGACTCCCAGGTGGTGGACGGGAGGGGCCACGGGGAGCAGTTGGCGCCCATGATCGACAAGGCTCTGCGTGCGGCGGGCTCGCGGACGAAGGATCTGTCTGCGGTCGTCGCCGGGCTCGGCCCGGGGCCGTTTACCGGTTTGAGGGTCGGTTTGGTCACCGCGGCGTCGATGTCGCACGCTCTCGACATTCCGTCGTACGGCGTGTGCTCGTTGGACGCTCTGGGGCTGACGTTGGCCGAATCGTGTGCCGGCAAGGTCGTGGTGGCGACCGATGCGCGCCGCAAGGAAGTCTATTGGGGACTGTATGGGGTCGACGGTGGTCGTCTCGACGGTCCCAACGTCGACAAACCCGCCCAGGTGTCCTTGGCGGAGGCGGTGGCCGTTGCCGGTGACGGCGCGTTGCTGTACCCGGAGGTGTTCCCGGGCGCCCGTGACGAACCTCGTTACCCGTCCGCCGAGGCGTTGGCGCGATTGGCCGCCGACCGCGTACGAACCGGTGCCCCGACGGAAACCCTGACACCGCTGTATCTACGGCGCCCCGACGTGCACGTCGGCGGAAGGCAGCAGCGGCTCTGATGCACCTGGAACGGCTGCGATGGTGGCACATTGACCGGCTGGTGGCGATTGAACGTGAGCTGTTCGGCGCCGAGGCGTGGTCGGCCGGCATGTTCTGGTCGGAACTGGCGGCCCGTCACCATTACCGCATCGCGGTCGAGGGCGACGAGATTCTCGGGTATGCGGGGTTGGCGGTGGCCGACGGCGAATCCTGGGTCAACAACATCGCCGTTCGCGGCTGTGCGCAGCGTCGCGGTGTCGGTGCCGCGTTGCTGGAGGATCTGATGGCCGAGGCCATGAGGCGGGGCTGTCGCAGTATCGCGTTGGAGGTGGCCACCGACAATCATGCGGCTCAAGCGATGTACGACCGCTACGGTTTCGAGGGCGTCGGCGTTCGGCGCGGGTACTACCAACCGAGTAATAAGGACGCGTTGATCATGATCCGTCCGCTCTCCGATTGACTCGGGTCTATGAGGCTGTCTTTTAAGCCTGTTTGGATAGTCGTCGGGTGAGGGTGATGATGCTGGCCCAGTAGATGAAGGCTTCGCTGTTGGCGGGTTGGCGTTCGTAGTCGCGGGCGTTGCGTCGTTTGTTGGTGGTCCAGGCGAAGGTCCGTTCGACGACCCAGCGTCGGGGTAGCGTGATGAAGGTGGTTTGGCCTGCGATTTTTCGTACGATGCGGATCGACAGGTCGAGGAAGGTGTCGGCCCAGGCGGTGAGTTTGCCGGCATAGCCGCCGTCGGCCCACACCACGGCGACGTGCCCGAACAGGATCCGCAGGCGCAGCAGTAGGTCGCGGGCGGCGGTGCGGTCTTGCATATCGGCTGGAAGCACCATGACCAAAAGGAGTAGCCCCATCGTGTCGACGGCGATGTGGCGTTTGCGTCCGTTGACGCGTTTGCCCGCGTCATAACCCCGGCTCGCCTTGCCGACGGTGGCATCTGCTTTCACGCTTTGGGAGTCGATGGCGGCGGCGGTCGGGTCGGGTCGCCTACCCGCAGCGACGCGGACCCGCTCACGCAAGACGCGATGCATCGAGGCGACCACCCCAGCCTGCCGCCACCGAGCGAAGAACCCGTACACCGTCTTCCACGGCGGGAAATCAGCCGGCAGGCTCCGCCACTTACACCCGTTATCGGTCACATACCGGATGGCATCAACAACGTCACGCCGATGCCACGCCTCCGGATGCCCACCGGTGACTGTGGCACACGCCTCAGGCGGCAACAACGCCTCGATCAACTCCCACTCCACGTCAGAACAATCCGACGGATAGCAGGAAGAACGCACCCGAGAACGCAAGGTAATGTACAAAACAGGGGCCTCTGACTTCGTATCGATCCTGACTAGACACCAAGATCAATACCAGAGGCCCCACCCATACCTCCACTAAGGGATCAAAGACAGCCTCTTACCGGGAACCTTATGCGATCGGACACGATGTCGACGAAGCACAGGATTTCGCGGTATCCGCAACCGTTCACGTGCTCGGTATCTCGGTTGACGAGGTCATGGGGGCCTTCAGCACCAGGATCGACGGTGAACTGATGGACGCGTCGAGCGCCGTGCGGCTGGTGTTCGTGCCCAAGGCCGGTTAGTGGTGTCTTCACCGGCCTGTCCGCCGTCGTATTTCACCGCTCGTCGTGCACAGGCCGGTACGTTTCGTGGCCGAAGACGGTTTTACAGTTCGTACTCGTCCGCGTCGTCGTCGAGCCGTGCAAGCCAGGTGGCCAGTCGTTCGACGGCGGTTTCGAACTCCGGGTTGTCATCGACGAATTCACGAAGACGCCCGGCAAGCCACTCGAGCGTGACCTCTTCCTCGCCGCGCCGCTGCTCCAGTTCCTCGATGCCGCGATCGGTGTAGTACATCGATGTCCTTTACGTAAGACGCCGGGGCCGGACCGGTTGAGGTCCGGCCCCGGCGTAGTGACAAATCAGGCGGTCTTGGCCGGCATCACCACGTCGATCAGCGCCTGCTGCTCGACATCGTGAACCTTTTGCGAGCCCACCGACGGGGCGGCGGCGGCCGGCCGTGACAGGCGGCGGAGGCTCACCCCGTCCAGGTGCTCGAGCAGGTTCAGAGCCATGTGTGACCAGGCGCCCTGGTTGGCCGGTTCTTCCTGAACCCAGGCGTGTTCGACCGCTCCGGTGAACTGTTCCAGCTGTGTACGGATTTCCTCGACCGGAAGCGGGTACAGCATCTCCACACGGATGAGTGCGGTATCGGTGATGCCGCGTTTCTCACGGGCGTCGGCGAGGTCGTAGTAGACCTTGCCCGAACACAGGAGAACTCGCTTGACCTCGGCGGGGTCGATGGTGCCGTTGGCGATCGCCGGGTCGCCGAGCACGGGCTCGAAACGACCGTTGGTGAAGTCCGCAACCGACGAGACGCAGTTCTTGTTGCGAAGCAGCGACTTCGGCGTGAACACGACCAGCGGCTTCTTCTTCGGCGACAGCGCCTGGCGGCGCAGCAGGTGGAAGTAGTTGGCCGGTGTCGTGCAGTTGGCGACGCGCATGTTGTCCTCGGCGCACAGCTGCAGGTAACGCTCGGGCCGCCCCGACGTGTGGTCGGGTCCGGCACCCTCGTGACCGTGTGGCAGCAGCAGAACAACGCCGGAGCGCTGTCCCCACTTGGCTTCACTCGAGGAAATGAACTCGTCCACGATCGACTGGGCGCCGTTGGCGAAGTCACCGAACTGGGCCTCCCAACACACCAGGGCGTCGGGGTTTTCGACGGAGTAGCCGTACTCGAAGCCCATCGCTGCGAACTCGCTGAGCAGCGAGTCGTACACCCAGAATCGTCCGCCGTTGTCGGCAACCGTCGCCAGCGGCACGTATTCGGCCGCGGTGTTGTGGTCGACGATCACCGAATGCCGCTGTACAAAGGTCCCGCGTCGTGAATCCTGACCGGCCAATCGCACCGACACACCCTGCGACAACAGGGAACCGAACGCGAGGAGCTCACCGAACGCCCAGTCGATGTTGCCTTCGACGGCCGCGGTCGCACGCCGCTGCAGAACCTGATTGACCCGTTTGTGCGGAGTGAAGCCCTCCGGCAGAGCCGTCTGTGCCTCGCCGACCCGCTTGAGTACCGAGGCATCCACAGAGGTGTCCACCTCGACCTCGGGTTCGACGGTGCGAGTACGAGTCGGCTCTCCGATGCCCGCGATGGCCTGCTTGGTCGAGGTGAAAACCCGCTCCAACTGCGACTGATAGTCCTTCAGAGCCTCCTCGGCGTCGGCCAACGTGATGTCGCCGCGGCCGATCAGCGCCTCGGTGTAGAGCTTGCGCACCGAGCGCTTGGCGTCGATGATCTGGTACATCAACGGGTTGGTCATCGACGGGTCGTCGCCCTCGTTGTGGCCCCGGCGTCGGTAACACAGCATGTCGATGACGACGTCCTTGTTGAACGTCTGGCGGTACTCGAACGCGAGCTTGGCCACGCGGACGACGGCCTCCGGGTCGTCACCGTTGACGTGGAAGATCGGCGCCTGAATCATGCGAGCGACGTCGGTGGAGTACAGGCTCGAACGCGAGTACTCCGGCGCCGTGGTGAAACCGACCTGGTTGTTGACGATGACGTGAACCGTGCCGCCGGTGCGGTATCCGCGAAGCTGCGACAGGTTGAGCGTCTCGGCCACGACACCCTGGCCGGCGAAGGCCGCGTCACCGTGAACCAGCAGGGGCAGAACCGTGTACCCCTCGAGTCCAAGGTCAAGGCGGTCCTGCTTGGCGCGGACAATGCCCTCCAGCACCGGGTCGACGGCCTCCAGGTGCGACGGGTTGGCCACGACCGACACGGTGGTGGCGTTCTCGCCGTCGGGAGTGGTGAACTTGCCCGTCATCCCGAGGTGGTACTTCACATCGCCGGACCCCTGGACCGTCCGCGGGTCCATGGAACCTTCGAACTCGGAGAAGATCTTTTCCGGCGGCTTTCCGACAATGTTGGACAGAACGTTCAAGCGGCCACGGTGCGACATACCGATGACCACCTCGTCGAGCGAGGCACGCGCGGCGTCGGACAGGATCTCGTCCAGCAGCGGAATCAGTGACTCGCCGCCCTCGAGTGAAAACCGTTTCTGGCCGACGTACTTCGTGCCCAGGAACGTTTCGAAGGCCTCTGCGACGTTGAGACGGCCCAGAATGTGCTTCTGGTGATCCGTCTCGGGCTTCTCGTACGGGCGTTCCACGCGTTCCTGAATCCAGGCGCGCTCCTCCGGTTCCTGGATGTGCATGTACTCGATGCCGACGCGGCGGCAGTACGACTCGCGCAACACCCCGAGGATGTCTCGCAGTTTCATGGTGGGTTCGCCCGCGAACCCGCCGACCGGGAACGCACGGTCCAGATCCCACAGAGTCAGGCCGTGTTCGAGGATGTCCAGGTCGGGGTGCCTGCGAATCTCGTATTCCAACGGGTCGGTGTCGGCCATGAGGTGACCGCGGACCCGGTATGCGTGAATGAGTTCGACGACACGAGCGGTCTTGTCGATCTGGCCCTCGGACGTGTGGGCGACGTCGCGAACCCAGCGGACCGGTTCGTACGGGATACGCAGCGACGTGAATATCTCGTCGTAGAAGTCGTCGGCGCCCAACAACAGTTCGTGCATGCGCTTGAGGAACTCACCGGACTGAGCACCCTGAATGATGCGGTGGTCGTAAGTGGACGTGACCGTCACGGTTTTGGAAACACCAAACTCCGAAATGGTCTCGTCGGACGCGCCGGCGAACTGCGCCGGGTATTCCATCGCCCCTACGCCGATGATCGTTCCCTGCCCGACCATCAACCGGGGGACGGAGTGCACCGTGCCGATGCCGCCCGGGTTGGTCAGGGTCAGGGTCGCTCCGGTGTGATCGTCCATGGTCAGCTTGTTGTTGCGCGCCTTGCGGACGATGTCCTCATAGGCCTGCCAGAACTGTGAGAAGTCCATGTCCTGGCAGTTCTTGATGCTGGGTACCACCAGCGTGCGCGAGCCGTCGTCCTTCTTCAGGTCGATGGCCAGCCCCAGGTTCACCGCGCCCGGTTCCACCAGGGTCGGTTTGCCGTCGGCGCTGGTGTACGAGTTGTTCATCTCCGGGACCGCCGTCAACGCCTTCAGCAGTGCATAACCGATGAGATGAGTGAAGCTGACCTTGCCGCCGCGGCCGCGCTTGAGGTGGTTGTTAATGACGATTCGGTTGTCGGACAACAACTTTGCCGGAATCGCGCGGACACTTGTCGCCGTCGGGATTTCCAGCGACCTGTCCATGTTGGCGGCCACCGTTTTGGCGACCCCGCGCAGCGGCGTTTTTTCGGTCTCCTTGGAACCGCCGCCGTCGGCCTTCTTCGAGGAACGCTCGGTGCTCGGCTTCGACTGCTTCACAGTTTCCTTTGTAGGCTTTGCCGGCGGCGCCGAAGGAGTCTTCTTCGGCTGGGCCTTGGGTGCGTTGTTGTTGGTCGAAGCGGCTTCGGCCTTCGGTTTGGTGTTGGTCACCGAACCGGTTGTTGCCGCAGATGTGCCGCCTGCGCTGGGTGCGGGGTCCTCCGATGCCTGCGAAGGCTGGTAATCGGCGAAGAATTCGTGCCAGGTTGGTCCGACGCTGGCGGGGTCGGTGAGGTAGCGCTGGTACATCTCCTCGACGATCCACTCGTTGGGACCGAATTCCGACAGTGAATGTGGTGCACCTGAGGTGTTGTCTTGACTCGACACGGCCTGTGATCGCCTCTTCTGGTGGAACCGTTTGGACGTAGATTTCCCGACCGATAAGACTACGCGTTACGCGCGACGAATGCGAAGCCGGATACCTGGCCAGCAGCGGTATCGCATGGCGCGGTGTCGTGGATTACCTTCCGGCGCCGGAAGCGGAGCCGCCTGCGTGGCCGATGTCACTCCCACGATGTGAACGGAGGAGCGAAAAACGAGTGTGCACGGTACTCGTGTGACGGACGGTGAGGACACGGAAAGGCCGCGTTCGGCGGGACCGAACGCGGCCTGACGAGTCGGTAAACCTCCCCGATCGATCAACGTTCTTTTGCGGCGGTGGCGAACGCGCCTGTCTGCTCTTCGAGCAGCTCTTGGGCCCCGACCACGGTGAAAAGTCGGGTGATGAACTTGTTGGGGTTGGTGACCGATACCGGAATGCCCATGTCGCGAGCAATCCGGTAAGCGACCACCAGGGTGCCGATGCCGGTGGAGTCCAGGACCGTCACATTGGCGACGTCCACCTGGATCGATGTCACATTTTCGCCGCGAAGGACCCCGGTGATCGTTTCGCGGATCTTGGGTGCGGTGGCGTAGTCCACTTCGCCGGCGAGGCTGAGAACCATGCCGCCGTCAGCGGTCGTACGAGTATCGATCGACAGCGTCATCTGCGCCCTCGTTGAGGTCGGTAGTTGATGCCCATTTCTGAGCCGGTGGCCCGCACAACACCGGTACTGCTGTACCGAGCGGGATGTTTCAGGATATCTGATCGTTCCGCCCGCCGTGTAGTGCGACGAACACGAAATTGTACCCGACCGGCCGGTTGCCGCCTCGGCCGTGTGGATGATCACCCCGACGTCCCGACATTCACAGTGAGTTCTCAGGCATTATTCAGACTGACCCAGTGCCTGTGGAAGAAAATAGAAGTCATGACGGTAGCGGACAAGGAGTCGGAGGGCGAGGCCACGCTGCTCGTCGTCGAGGACGACCCGAACATATGCGAGCTGTTGGCAACGAGCCTGAAATACGCCGGTTTCACCGTGCACCGGGCGACCGGCGGTGAGGAGGCGGTGCGGTCGGTCACGCGACACCGGCCGGACCTCGTGGTGCTGGATGTCATGCTGCCCGACTTCGACGGGTTTGAGGTCGCCCGCCGGATCAGGTCCGGGTCCGATCGGACCCCCATCGTGTATCTGACGGCACGAGACGCCTTGGAAGACAAGGTCCGGGGCCTCACATTGGGCGGCGACGACTACGTGACAAAGCCGTTCAGCCTGGAGGAGGTTATCGCCCGGATCAGGGCTGTTCTTCGACGGAGCCAGGGGGACGTGCCGCCGCCTCCACGGCTGAAGTACGCGGACCTGGAGCTGGACGAGGAGACGCACGAGGTGTGGCGCGCCGGCAAATCGGTGCAGCTGTCTCCGACGGAGTTCAAGCTGCTCCGGTACTTCATGGTCAACGCGGGAAGGGTGTTGTCGAAGGCGCAGATTCTCGATCACGTCTGGCGTTACGACTTCCGTGGCGACGACGGCATCGTTGAGTCCTATGTGTCGTACCTTCGTCGAAAGATCGACAACACCGAACCACGACTTATCCAGACACTGCGGGGGATCGGCTACGTTCTGCGGTCGCCGTCGTGACGTTTCGCCCCACGCGTCGGCTGCGCGAACAGTGGGAACGCACACCACTGCGAGTGCGGCTCGTAGCGTCCCTCATGTCGTTGCTGACCGTGGCGCTTGTACTGACGAGCGTCGTCAACCTGACCGCGCTGAGTGAACACCTGACCGAACAGGTCGACGAAGACCTTCGCGAGCGTCTGTCGTCTCTGGACGTGCGGACCATGACCCAGGCGCAGGGAAACCACACCTCGGTGGTCAGTCAATACGTGGTGTACATGGCCGTCGACGACGACGCCGGTGCGATGTGGTCGGCCTATTCCATCGAACAGATTCCCGCGTTGTCGGCCGAGACTCTGTACGAGTCGAGTGGGCGCCCCTTCACCGCGCCCTCCGCAGACAACAAGACCAATTGGAGGGTTCTGTCGTCGGTGCAACCCGACGGCGCCGGGTCCGGGCCACGAGTCGTTCTGGCGATCGCCACGCCCATCAGCGATGTGGAGAGCGCGATCGTGCGGCTGATGGGTATCGGCATTCTGGTCGGCGCGGCGGTTCTGGCCGGTATGGCCGGTATCGGTGTGGCGCTGGTGCGGGCGGCTCTCAACCCGCTGAAGGCCATCGAACACACGGCCACATCGATCGCCGCCGGTGACATGTCCAGACGCGTCCCACAATGGGACCCGCGCACCGAGGTGGGACGGCTGGGGTCGGCGATCAACGTGATGCTGGGGCAGATCGAGTCAGCTCTTGCTGCGCGTGAAGCCTCGGAGGAACGTGCCCTTGCGTCGGAGGAGCGGATGCGCCGATTCATCGCCGACGCGAGTCACGAGCTTCGCACTCCGCTGACGACCGTTCGGGGATTCTCGGAGTTGTATCGCCATCGTGGTGAGGTCCCACCCGAAGAGGCGGCCGAACTCATGCGTCGTATCGAAGCCGAGGCCATACGCATGGGGCTGTTGGTGGAGGACCTTCTGTTGTTGGCGCGTCTTGATCGTCAACGGCCGTTGGAGCGGCACCCGGTGGATTTGCTCAGCGTCGCCGCCGACACCGTCTCCGCGGCGCAGGTCATCGCCGAAGGCCGCACGATCGAGCTGTACACCGAGGGCGGTCCATTCCTGGTGCGCGGTGACGACATGCGACTGCGGCAGGTTTTGTCCAATTTGGTTACCAACGCCATTCGTCACACCCCCACCACGGCTAATGTGGAGGTCGGTCTCCACGGCGACGGCGAATACGTCGAGATGACCGTGCGCGACAACGGCCCCGGAATGACCGCCGAACAAACGGATCGAGTGTTCGAGCGGTTTTATCGTGCCGACAAGGCCAGGTCTCGCAGTGCCGGCGGCACAGGTTTGGGACTGGCCATAGTGGCGGCACTTGTCGCGGCGCACAACGGAGAGGTATCGGCGCGATCGGCGCCCGGCGAGGGCGCCGAATTCACGGTTCGTTTGGCGCTGGATCCCGACGTCCACTCCCGAATGGATGACAGCGCCGACGAAGCCTCCACGGACTCGGACGATCCCCCATAGTTTTTTGAGGTTTTCCTCAGGCTGGTTGGAGGGTACCGGGTCATGATGAACCACATGGATACCAACAAGCCGGAAAACGACCGTTCGGTGGATGACGTGGAGGGGAATCCATCGAGGGATGCGGCGGCGTCGCCACCCGACGGGCCGTATGGAGCACATCAGTCGTGGTCGGCGAGGAATCCGATCGCCGGTCCCGTGCCGAGCACGGGACCGGCAGCCCACCCGGTTGGTTTCACGCCACCGCCCCCACTGTCACCGCCCCCATCGCCACCCGGACCCGTCGGTTATCCACCGACTGCTCTGATGCCGCCGCGCGATGCTGTGGCGGCGCCCCGCCGTGGCCGTGCACTGTGGGCGATCGTGGCGGCGGTGGCCCTCGCCCTGGGCTCGGGGAGCGTGGGCGGCGTCGTCGGGTACACAATGGCCTCGAGCGAGTCCACGGGTTCGCCGTCTCAAATGGTCGCCGACGGTGCGACGCTGGCCGACGTCGCCGAACAGGTTCAGCCGTCGGTCGTATCGATCGTCGCCGGTGAGGCGGGCGGTTCCGGTGTGGTATTCGACGACGACGGCCACATCATCACCAACAGCCACGTCGTGACTGCGGCTCGCGGTGAGGTCGAAGTGACCTTCTCCGACGGCACGTCGGCACCTGCGCAGATCGTGGGCACCGACGAAGCCGGTGACATAGCGGTCCTGAAGGTCGACGGCAACCTCGACCTGACGCCCATCCCGATAGGCGATTCAGACGCGCTGTCGGTCGGCGACACCGTCCTCGCCCTCGGCTCACCGCTGGGGTTGGAAGGTTCGGTCACCTCCGGCATCGTCTCGGCCCTCGACCGCACCATCACCGACGGAGGGACCACTCTAAACGGTCTCATCCAGACGGATGCGTCCATCAATCAGGGAAACTCCGGTGGTGCGCTCGTGGACGGGAACGGAGAGTTGGTCGGTATCAACACTGCGATAGCCACCACCGATCAGAGCGGTGGAAGCATCGGGTTGGGTTTTGCCATCCCGTCGACCGCCGTCGTGTCGTCTGTAGAGGACATCATCGCCAACGGTGACGTGGAGCGAGCCTTCCTCGGGGTGAGTATGAACGATTCGCCGGGCGAAGGCGCCGTGGTCACACAGGTCCAGCCCGGCAGTCCCGCCGACACAGCCGGACTCGAGCGCGACGACGTCATCACCGCGGTGGACAAACAGCCGGTCGCCACGGGCGCGGAAGTGGCCGCCGCCATCCAACAACACAAACCGGGGGCAGAGGTCACGATCACCTACAAACGTGATGGTTGTGGGGAAAACGACGTGTCCGTGACACTGGCCACGGCGTGACGGTGCGTCACCCGTCGAGGCGGCGCCACGGTTCGTCGGCCAGTACCGTGCGCTGGCGGCGCAGCTCCAGGCGTTGCTGGAAACGTCGCTGAGCCGACAGCTTGCCGTGCACCGGAATCAGAGTGCCGGGAGCGATCGTGGCGGCGACCTTGACCAGCTCGTCCTCGGTGGCGTGGGCACCCAGCCGATAGTGGCCGACAAACGAGGAGACCTCCAACGGGTCCGGAGAATCCGGAAGGTCGATGGAGCCGGATCCGTTGGTCAACCCGAGAAGACGCGACCCGGGACTGTCGGTGTCCTGATAACCCACGATCATCAGTGCGTTCCGCTCATGCGGCAGCAACGCCCGAGCCCAGGTGACCGCCGGTCCGCCGGCGAGCATGCCCGATGTCGAGACGACCACACACGGGCGCTCCTCGGCGATCGCGGCATGGGTGCGCCCCGGTTCCACCGCCCGGACGTTTCCGTCGAAGATCCGCAGTCGTTCGCCGTCCGGGCCATGGTGCCTCTGGTAGGCACGGCTGAGGTCTCGAGCCAACCCGTCGATGAGCACCTCGGCCTCGGGGAGGTGGTTCTTCAGGATGAGAGCCACCTCCTGCGCTCGCCCCAGCGCGAATGCGGGAACCAGGATTCGCCCGTCACGCCCGAGAATACGGTCGACGTCGGTGACGAACTCGTCGACCATGGCGGACCGGGGAGGGAGACGACCGGCCCCGACATAGGTGCTTTCCAGGAGCAGCACGTCGGCACCGATGGCGGAGTCGGGCAGCTCCAGCCCGCCGACACTCAGCTGCCCGGGCATCGAGATGTCACCCGAGACGACCACTCGCTCGGGCCCTGCGGTCACCACGACCCCGACCGCGCCCACGATGTGGCCGGCGTTGAACAGCTCGATCTCGACGTCCCCGACACGTCGACGCTGACCGATCGACAAGTCGCTCAACGCCTGTATGGCCGCGTCGACATCCGACTGTTGATACGGGGGAAGCGGCCCGTCGTCCCAGGAGTCTTCACGGTCGGCGCGCCTGGCCATGATCTTGGCCGAATCCGTCCACATGGTCCCCAACAGGTCACATGTGGGAGCGGACGCGATGACGGGAGCGCCGGGATGCGCGGTGACCAGGGCCGGCACCCAACCGGCGTGGTCGTTGTGCGCATGGGTCACCACGATCGCGTCCGGTGGGTTCTTCTCCAGCCGTCCAATGCCCGGTGGAGCCAGGGACTCCGCATCCATTCCGTGCGGTCGGCTCCCGGCGTCGACGAGAATCCGGGTATTCCCCGCACCGATCAGTACACACGAGCCGCCGATCTCGGTGCCCCCGCCCAAGACCTCGACGGTGAGTCCCAGCTCACGTGTCACCACGGCGGACGACCGGGTCGGTGTGTGCGGGGCTGCAGCGGCACGTGCTTCGTCACGTTCGGACTGCACCCGTTCGAGCCTGGCATGGGTGACGTCCAGGTGTCGGCGGACTTGGCTCAGCTCGGCATCGAGGTTGTCGATGGTGGCCCGCAGATCCCGATTCTCGTCACGCAGAGCCGACAGTTGACCTTCCAGGCGGTCACGTCCGGCTCGAAGATCCGCGATGCGGTCCTCCAGTCGAGTGACACGGCGCTGTTCGGCGTCGGGACGGCCGGCTCGGCGCTGCGCCCGGTGCCGTCGACGTTGCGCACGACGTGCCTCGGCGATGATGTGACGCACTGCGGCCGAAGCCTGCGCCACGGCCTCCTCATCGACGGATATCAGCTCCGAAGCCGGATGCGTCGACAGGTTCGGAAGCCGCTGCCTCAACAGGTGACGGAGGCCGGCCGACCCCGTCAACAGGCTCAACACCGTGTCCACGCCGTCATTGGTCGCCAACAGCCTGTCGGGGTCTCCGGAGCCGCCGGCCCGTTCGATGGCGACCTCGGCGGCAGCGGTCAGCACCGTATGGACCTCGCCGGGCAACTCGTCACGTACCGACGTCATCGTTGGTCACCGGGCCCATCGCCCACGTCGTTCGGTGCCGGTTCGGGGCCGTACAGCGGATCGGGGTTGATCGCCAACGCGAGCGCTCTGGTCACCAACGCTTTCGCGGAATCGGGCACCCGCTCGGCGTGAGCCAACTCGGATTCGATCAGCGGCATGTCCACGTGTGTTTGGCGGCGAAACCGCGTCAACGTGTCGAACCGCCAGGACGCCGACCGGTCGGCGTGGCTTTCACCGTCGATGGCGTCGACGATGCCGACGGCCCTGTCGGCCACATCCAGTACCTCGGCGAACTTGTCGGCCAGCGACTTACGTGCTCCCGCAACGATCTTGGTGCGGTTGGGGTCGATGAGGACGGCCGCGGTCTCGTCCACGGCACGCGACGCTCCGAGTCGGCGACAATCGTCGGCCAACCGCGCGATCTTGCTGATCGGCGCCGACTGTCTCAGCGCGTCCACAAGTGGCCGCAACGTCCCGTCGGGCGACATCCAGTGGCGATACACCTTGGTCGCCTTGTCGTACTTCAACGTTCGGGTTTCGGCGGCCTCGAGAAGCTCCTGTGCCGATCGCGTCGTGTGTTCCAAAGCCGCCGACAAATGCGCCAGCCGCACCATGGCGGGGTCCTGCGGTTGCACACCTTGACGGCACAGTTCCGCAATCGCCTCGCGGAACCCGGTCACTGTCGGACAGTCCGACAATTCCTCGACGGGATCGTTCAGCAGGGGAAGAGCGCCGGCGGCGGGGTCGATGAGGCTGACCGGCATCGCCGCGCAGCGCGCCATCAACAGGTCGCCGCCACCGTCCAGGTGACCGACCAGGCGGCGGAATCGTTGGGCCAGCCCACCCTGCGGTGTCCGGATCTTCATCGCCACTGTGAACAAATCACGGCCCAGATCACTGGGCTCTTCCGGTGTCGCGCGTCGGGACGTGGACGGTGTCGGCGCGGTCGGCGGGCGGTCTCCGTTCTCGGGAGGCTTCGACATCGAAGAGGTGACTCCGCCGTCGGCGCCCGCCAACGCGGCCAGTCGGCTCCCGACCGAACCGCGCAACATGGTGTCAAGGTCCGACAAGTCGGCTTCGGAGCCGGAAGAGCGTTCAGCCTGTGGGGCCGATGTTGTGGGCTCCGGTTCGTGGGTCGGCGTCTTGGTCGCGCTCGATACCGACGCCGGTAGCGAGCGAAGTCGGTCGGTGACATCGGCCAGCGTTATCGGAACGCCGTTGAGCCGGTCACTGAGCTGCGGGTCGGACAAGATAAGCGTCAGGCCGGCATCGATCGCCGAACGGGAAGGTTCCACCTGTCGACCCGTGACCCGCGTCAACAACCTGCTCATTCGGGTGACCTGTTCGAAGATGAGCTGTAGCGGTTCCAAATCCCGAGGCGTTGGTGGTTCACCGGCGACCAGTCGTTCCGTCATGCGTTTGGACGCCGACACCGCCCCCGCCCAGTCGGCGACGGTCGGCACAGCAGGAGCCTCCAACATGGATGGCTGTGGGGTCGAGGGTTCCTCCGCTTTCTCAGACTGCTGCGGCGCTACCCGTGGCTCCTCCGTCTGGGGCTTCTCGGTGTCGACGTCGGTTTCGACCTCGGCTTGGACCTCGGGTTCTACCTCCGGTTCTACCTCGGCTTGGACCTTGGCCACCGGCCGGTCTCGGGGGCGATCACGCTGCGCCTGCCCCACCTCGGCGCGTCGTACCTTCGAATCCTCGACGATCATGGCGCGCAGTTCGGCCGGTGTCGCCGGCATCTTGCGGTCCGGTCGCGCGGCAAGGTACCGGCTCAACGGGTTGGTCGCGGTGAGTGTGCCGGGCAACGGTTCGGGCAGCTGAGGATAATCAACCCGGAGGGCCTCGTATTTTTCGGCAACATCGGCGTGCGAACCCGCCAGGTAGGCCGCCGCGAGGACCGAGTGTGAGCACCGTGAACCGATCACCACCGACAGCGTCAAGTCCTCGAACTCCGGTTGCGCCCAACGATGCCACGCCCGGAGTCCGTTGATGACCGAATCGTTGTGAACCAACAGCGACAGGGCCAGGTCGAACAGCTTCAGCCGCAGCCCCGTGACCTCGGACGTGCCGATGTGTGCATGGTGGAACATGTGCGCCGCGGGATTAAGCATCGTCCCCAGAATCGGCGACTCCGCGGGGGTTTCGTCCGATCGCACCAACGTCAAAACCTGACCCGCCGCCCGCAGACCCACCTTGGTCACCGGAATGCTGTGGCGTTCGAAGATCGCCTTACGGGTGGGGGTCTCCATGCGCTTCAGAATCGTTCGCACGGTCTCGGGCCGAATCTCCTCCAGAAACCGCGCCGCGAGATCGTTGGCGCCGATCGCCTCACCAAGGAGCTCGACGTCGGGCCACCCGGCCGGAGGCTTGGGAGGTTCGGCAGGCTGGGATTGCAAGCGGCGCTTGGCGCGACTGCTGCGCGGGCCCGACTTTCGCATTCCTGCCTCCGGCGATGGGGTGTGACTCGACAGTCTATGCGCCAAGGCAATGCGCCCGGACGCCACCGAAGCCGGTCACGCCGTCAACCACATGACGGCGGCGACGAGGTCGACCGCGACGCACAGAAGCACACCGAATTTGGGATACCGGTTCAGTTTCGCGCGTTTTGTGGTGTTCGAGACTCGCGGTCGGCCCAGATGCCCGATGAGAAGAAAACCTGCGGCGAACGCCGACAGAGGGGCGATGGCGAAACCGATCGCCGCACCGACCACCCCGTATTGAAGGATGACCAACGCATGAACGGCCACCGCCACGATCGCGCACAAGGCGTAAACCGTCAGGTGACGGACCTTGGGGCGCGCCCGGGGCAAAAAACGCGGCATCGTGGCCCAGCGTCTGGCTCGCTGAAGGGCGGCACCGGCGGCATCGATGTGATGGTGTGCGCGGTCGATGGCCTGGCGGGAGTTCACCGGCTTCGAGGCCGGGGGGCTCGGTGACAGTTTCGGCCGGGACACGCCCAGAACCGGGGACGCGTGGAGAAGGTCCGCCTGTAGTGCGATGAGCCGGTTGTCCAGTTCGTCGAGGTCCCGGTCGAACGCGGTGCGTTGAGTGCGAGGGGAGCCGTGGGAATGAAGCTCGGCGGCCAGTTCGCCGAGCAACCTCTCGTAATGTGCGGTGCCGTCGGCGGTCACAGGCCCTCCTCGAACCAACGCCGTTCGTCGACCATCCGCCGACATACCGTCGCGACCAGGTCGCCGTCCGCCGCGTCGACATCGACCGGCATCGCCACGCCCGCGACGCGGACCTCGTCGGAGACGACGACGTGGGTGGCGGCGGTTACCACAGGTCCGGGCCAACCACCGACGATCAGGTGCAGTCGAGCCCCAACGGCCTGCGCAGCCAATCGCGCCAAACGGTCGACAAGATGTGCGGGCGTTTTCGGGGCGACCAGAATCAGTTCGGGGATGTCGGAGGCGTCGCTTCGGCCGACGGCCTGCTCGACATGTGCCTCCGCAAGGTCCAGCGCCGTCGCGAGTCCGTTGTCGGAGTCGACGAGGGTCGCCAGTCCCGCCCGTGCCAGTTGGTCGAATCCGGTGAAGGTCTCGTGGCCGTCGTCGACCATCAAAGGGCGACACGAATCCGCGCCACGAGCGGCGAGCAACCGCAACAACACGGTCCGCAGTAGCGAGGCGACGCGTGGGTCCTCGGTGTCGGTATCGACGAACAGATGACCGGTGCCCAAGAGGTTCACCACGACGGGAAAGGCATAGTCACCACCGGCGTCACATCGGCCGATGCGGACCGCCAGGGGATGGGTGCCCTCGGCTTCGCCGAGGGGGGCTTTCTCGGCAGCGCGTGTGAGCGCCTGTCCTAACCAGCCCGGCGTGATGACGGTGGCCGCCTGCGCAAGCTGCGTGATCAGACGTCGTTGCCGGTCGGGAAGGTCCGGAGCGAACTTCGGCGCCAAATCCCGCGCGGTCTCCGCCATGCCGGTGGCCGCGCGATATCCCGAAACCGCGTCGTTGAACTCTTTGCGAACCGACATGGAAGCCTCCTCGAAAAATCGACGTCGATCACGGACGGCCCGGTGGTGTGTTACCGCCCGTGAAGAGACCGATGTGTCTGATGCTGTCGCATGGTGACGATAGCGAATCTCATATGGTGATGCCCTATGCGGTACGTCCCCTATGACGCCTCTCCGACCGACAGACCGCCAAGGATGGCCGTCGCGGTGCGGCCGTCCACCGACCCCAAGGACCTCATCGCCTGCGCCCGGCTGTCCGCAGGCTACAACGACGAAGACGTCCACAGCGCACTGGTCAGCGCTCAGAAGCACGTGGCCAAACCTCGGAACGCGTTGTTCATCGCGGTGAGCGCACGTACCGAGATCGTCGGTTATGCACGTGTCAGCTGGGTGAACAGGCCCCCGGATGCCCCCGACGACGCGGTGCCCTCGGGGTACTACCTGGGTGGAATGGTGGTTGACGAACGCTACCGACGTCGAGGAATAGGTTCTCGGCTCACGCGAGAACGAATGAAGTTCATTGCGCAGCGGTCAGCCGACGTCTGGTATCTGGTCAACAGGGACAACAAGGCGTCCATAGATCTCCACGACGAATACGGCTTCCACGAGGCCACACGTAGATTCAGTTTTCCGGGAGTGGTTCTCGACGGGCCCGGAGGCATTCTGTGTCACGCGAGAGTGGGGGAGGAAGCGACCCGCTGCGCCGGATGCCGTCACGTCTCCGATTGAGCAGCCGAGAGCCCGGGCGAGACGTCACGTCTCGCCCGGGCTCTCCTGCGCGTGCCGACCGTTGATCAGGCGTTGGGGTTGTAGTTCGTGCCGATGCCGGTGTCCTGGCGGTTGTCATTGGTGTCGCCGTAGACGACGGTCTCCATGACGCCGTCACCGTCGGTGTCGGTCAGGGTCACATCCGCGATGCCGTCACCGTCTTGGTCGATGATCTGGGTGTCGACAACACCGTCGTAATCGGTGTCCATGGTGAAGGAGTCCAAGGTGCCGTCGCCGTCGGTGTCCACCGCGACGGTGTCGATGAAGCCGTCGCCGTTCGTGTCGGCAACAATCTGGTCCACAACGCCGTCACCGTCGGTGTCGGTCTGAATCTCGTCGATGTAGCCGTCGCCGTCGTTGTCGATCAGCTGCGAGTCCAAAACGCCGTCGCCGTCCGTGTCGGCGAAGATCTCACCGTCGGC
>DXGR01000079.1 GCA_019113825.1 Candidatus Stackebrandtia excrementipullorum
TCCCAATACCCACTGTGCGCCTCTCCTCGGCTGCCGTCATAGCGGGGCGATTCGAACACCCTGGCACCGAACTCCTCCTTGACCGGCGCGGTGTTGTGCGCCCACGACGCGTCCGGAACAACATGAATGGCGTCATTGGGAGCCGTCGTCGCGTACACGTTCTCCGCGCCGATACCCAGATCCGACGCGTGATCGGCCCCCACACCGGGACTACCCACGAAGATCATCTGATCGGTGGCCACGCCACCGTCGGTACCCGCGTGACCGACCACCGTACTGCCGTACGAATGCCCCATCATCGTGTAGTTCGCGCCCGAACCGTTCGCCACGTGCAGTCCGTCCTGGAAGCCCTGCAAATCGGAGGTGGCGTTCGCCGCATACGACGGCAACGCCGCGTGCGCGAGAGTGTCCGGAGCGTCGTATCCCAGCCACATGATGCCGGCGGTCGACTCGTCACTACGCATGTTCGCGTCGAAGACCATACGATCCGTGCGCGTGATATCGCCCCCGATGGTCGCCACATCCGCACCGGTACCGGGCACGGACGTCAACACGTTCTGCGCCGTGTCCGGGTTGCCGATCGCCACAATGGCCTGGCCGTCCCCGGACGGATCGAAGTTCATCAGATACGCCCGCTCGTCGTACTCGCCCAGCCCCGCCGTGTTCAGACGATCCTGGATCGCCTCCATCCCGCCCAGCCGACCGTTGAGATCATCGATCTCCGCCTGAACCGCGTACCACTCCGTCTGTGCACCGGGACCGCGCAACCCGGACTTGTGCAACTCCAACTCTTCGATCTGCCGACGAGTGTCCTCGATGCCGTTGGCCAACAACGTGCGCGACGCGATGTCCCGGTCCACCGCTGGAACACCGTCCATGCCGGCCACGATACTCGGATGGTTCTCCAACATGAACCGGCGCTCGGCGTCACTGAGGCCGTCCCACCAGTCCCGGTTCTGTTGCGCGGACCAGTCCTCGCTCGGCATCGTCGCGGGTGCCGCCCCCGGCGGTGCACCACCCGGCCCGCCGTAACCTTCCAGCGCTCCGACGGCCGCGTTGTCCGCGTTGTTGGCCGCCGTCACGGCCGCGTCGATCATCGTGGACACGGTCGCCGCCAAAGCCTTGTACCGAAGGTCCTCCAACGGTGGGAGCCCCGGAGGAACCACGACCGCTCCATCGGCGGTGATGATCAACGGTGTACCGGCGGCGGCGTCGTGAGCGGCCATGAGCTGTTCCTTGGCGCTGTTGAGTTGATCGACCAGGTCGATCAACACCACCTTGCCGTAGTGCATGGCCTGCGCGCCCTCCTCCAACGCCGGCACCTGATCGCGGAGGCTGTTGGCCGCGGCGACGGCGTCGTCACCTTTCCACACCCCGTCGCCGATGTCGGAGAACGACAGAGCCGACTCCACGTCACTCTCGAGCTGGTTCGCCATGACGCCTGCGGCGTCGGCGGCACTCGTCAGGTTGCCGGTGTCCAGGTTGAGGAGTTCGGCGTAATTCATACGGGACCATCCATCGTGATGCTGCGGGACGGCGACCAAAGGGCGAGAGTCGTCGTCGGGCAAATACCAGTGGGCCCAAACGGGCGGTTTCTGCGACGGGTCTGCACGGTGTTCTCCTACGGACCGTTCAACCACCCGCCGTGTGAGGGGTGTGACACGGACGTCGGCGACGGCAACGAGGTTCGGCCGCCCGCACGGTGATACGGAGAATAATCCATTTTCGTCGGCGGTGGAAGAGCCGACGTCAACGGTCTCCTGTGATCGTCGACCTGTTACCGCCCCGGCGACGATCACGTCAACCTACGTTCATCCTCACGCCACCGTCCACGACGATCCGTTCTCGTCTCGGTCACGACTCGACGTCGGTCCGCGTGTTCTGGCCACCGCCGACGGCCGGGCCCCGAAATCGCGCCACCGGTCGCGAGGCGTTACGTCGATCCTCTCCGGTGCGCCACACCGGGGAGCGAACCTGCTGTATCGGGACGGTGACGTGGTCGTCCGACGCGGGTTCCCGCGTGGGCTCCGGCATGGAGCGATACCTCGCTTCCACTCGAGGTGTCTCCGCTTCGACGGTCGGCGTCTCGGCCCGTTCCACGGAGTCGACGACGGGAGACTCCGCCGCTGGCCTCTCGTCGCGGGGCGCCGCCAATCGGGATCGAGGCACGGGTGACAGCACCGCGGCGGGTTGCTCCTGGTCGGGGTCCACCTCGTCAACGACCTCCGAGCGTCGGCGTCGTATCGAGGCACGCAGGCGCCTACGCCACGAGGTCGTACGTTCGGTCGACTCCGACTCCTCCTCGTCGACGGCGTCGTCTTCGGGGCCCGCCTCCTCCTCGGAGTCGGGCTCGTCTTCGGTCTCCTGCTGCGCCTCCGGAGACAACAGGCGGCGTGACTCCAAAAGGGACGGAAATGGCGAGACCGCTTCCTCTTGACCGTCCACAGCGTCATTCGTATCGCGATTCATCGGGTGCGACTCGGAAATCCTTGTGATACGCGAGGGACATCGTTCGAGCACGTTATGGCCATAACGTGCTCGTGCGATTAGTCTATCCGCCATGCGTGGAGTTTGCGCAATGCTGCTTGCCGGAATCATCGGCGCCACCCTGGCCGTGGCCACGGCCCGACCCGCGACGGCCGCCGACTGCGCCCCACTGACCGACGAAGGCGAACTCGACCACATCCCCTGGGGCCAACGACGCCTCGCCCCCGAACGGGTCTGGCCGCTCACCACCGGCGACGGGGTCAAGGTCGCCGTCATCGATTCCGGAGTCTCCGACGCCCACGATGTCCTCAGCGACAAGGTCACGCCCGTCGCCAACCTCGTACCCGACGACCTCACCGCCGACTGCGACCTCGTCGGGCACGGGACCTCCATCGCCGGCATCATCGCCGGACGCGCCGACACCGATTCACCGTTCAGCGGGATGGCGCCCGACGCCGAGATCCTCTCCATCCGCGTCATGCCCGACCTGAAACCAGTCAACAGCGACGACATCCCTCAACGACTCGCCTCCGCGATCCGTCAAGCCGTCGACGCCGGAGCCGACGTCATCAATCTCTCCATCCAGGTCAGCAGCAGCAACGTATTGCGTGAGGCCGTCGAATACGCGGCCGACAACGACGTCGTCATGGTCGCCGCCGCAGGCAACCAGGGCGGCAGCGACGGAAGCAACCTCCCCCAATACCCCGCCGCCTACGACAACGACGCGGTCATCGCGGTGACCAGCACGGACCCGGCCGGTCAGCCGGCGTCGTCCTCGAACACCGGCGACTACATCGACCTGGCCGCGCCGGGAGTCGAGATCGAAGGCCCCGGACCGAAAGGGAAGGGCTTCACGGGGGGACCCGACGCCAGCGGCACCAGTTTCGCCACCGCTTTCGTATCGGGCACGGCGGCGCTCCTACGTGAACGGTTCCCACGCGCCGACGCGGAGGAGATCGCCGCCCGCATGATCGTCACCGCCGAACACCCGGCGCAAGGATGGAACCCCACGGTCGGGTTCGGGATGGTCGACCCCTATCGGGCCGTCACCACCGAACTGGAGACAAGTCTCGCTCCACAGAGCCGTGCGGTGCCTCCCGTCCTCCACCTCCGCGGCGACGAACAGGCGGGACCGCGAAAAACCGCGACGTGGATGCTCGTCGGCGCCGTCTGCATCGTGACACTGATCGGCGTCGGCCGCGAAGTCGTTCCGCGTATCCGACGCCGATCACACATGTAGGGGGAATCCGAGGGTGAGGTTGCAGTCGAACCCGCCGACTAGCCGAACTGGGCGGCGTTGCGCGCAACCGTGGCCTGGGTGCCCTCGTTGGCGACACCCACCTGACGGCCGATCTGCTGCAGAACCTCCTGCAGACTGAAGTCCTCGGCGTTCCAGGCCTCCTGCAGTTCCTGGAAGGCCTGACGGTCGTCGGACTCCCACTCCATACCCTGCAACTGGCCCATGAGCTGCTCCACGACCTGGATCAACTCGGTACCGGTCTGGATGATGTTTCCCTCCAGATCGGCAAGCTGTGAAAAGTTGGCTGCGATCATGCCGGCCATGGCCGACTCCTCTCTGTTGGGGGATTAGGCGATGGCGGCGCTGGCCTGGTTGAAACCGGAACTTTGCACCATGTCGTTTTCCTCGTGGTTGACACCCGCGGTGCCCACATCGGTTCCGATGTTGTCGAGGACCTGGTTGAGTTTGAACGAAAAGTCCTGGTACTTGGTGATAGAGCCCTGGCAGGCCTCGGCGGCCTGCCCCATCCACCTGGTGTCGCCGAGGTAGCCGTCGAGCTTCGAGATGAGTCCACGGGCAATGGCGGCGGTTTCGGCGATCTGCGCCGAACCGGTGGCGACACTACCGGTATCTACGTTGAGAAAGTCCATGTGCAGCCCTTTCTTGTGGCGGCGATACAGCGTGAAGCCGCAATATCGCTTGACCCTAGAGGATCAATCGGTGGTTGAGAAAGTATCGATAGATGAACCGAATGACAACTATGGATTTCTTATGGGCTCGGCTCCTGCTGTGCGAATTTGGACGGTTTGAGTGCGGTGTGTATCAGCGCGGCGCCTTCACGTCGCACGAGTGTGCCCCGACCCGGAGGCTGTTGCGACGGACGAAGCCGACCGAACAACGGGCCCTCGTCGGGAGAACCAGACATCATCAGGGTTGGAGTCTGAAGCTCACGCAGCGCCTGCATGACCGGCTCCAACAGTCCACGAGAGGCGCCGCCCATGCGCCGGGTCACGATCACGTGCATACCGATGTCCCGCGCCTGCGGCAGCAGCGGAATCAACGCGTGCAACGGATTCGGCTTCTGTGAGGCCACCAGGTCGTAGTCGTCGACGATGAAGTAGACATCCGACCCGGTCCACCAGTCCCGCGCGTAGAGGCGCTCCGGGGTGATATCCGGTCCCGGCAACCGCTGGCGCAGCGCCTCCGCGAACTCCGCCACCGACTTCGCGGCCGTAGCCGAGTCCGCAGCATAGGCGACCTGTCTGTCGGCCGGTTCCACCTCACCCAACAGAGTGCGGCGATAGTCGACGACGACGAATTTGGGCGGCTTCTCCGCCCGGGATCGACACAGCTGCTTGATCAGGACACGCAACAGATTCGTCTTCCCGCTTTCCGAGTCGCCGAGAACGACGAAGTGCGGAGTCGTCGAAAAGTCGATGCCGACCGGAGCCAACCGCGCCTCGTCGATACCGAAGAAGACCTCGTGCCCGGATTCGTAAGCCGGAACATCGTCCATCGGCAACAAACGCGGCAACAGTTTCACCGGGGGCGCCGCCGGACGAGTCCACGCCTCCGCCGATCGCCGCGTGAAGTCCTCCAGGCCCGCCAACAAATCATCGGTCTCGCTGCTTCCGTCAACCCTCGGCAGAGCCGACAGCACCGCGTGACCGCCCTCCACCAGGCCTCGCCCGGGTGCACGATCGGGCACGTTCTTCGCGGCCTTACGGTCGATCTCCGAGTCGATCGCGTCACCCAGCCGCAGTTCGATCCGGGTGCCGAACTGGTCACGCAACGGCGGACGCATATCGGTCCACCGGTTGGCACTCAACGCGAGGTGAACGCCATAGGCCAGACCACGCTGCGCAATGGCGAACACCTCGTCCATCTGGTCGGCGAACTCCTCCTTGAACACCGGCCATCCGTCGATGACGATCATGACGTCCCCGAACGGGTCGGTGACTCGACCCTCGGCACGCGCTCGTCGGTAGGTCGCCATGGTGTCGATACCCGTCTCGGCGAACCTCGCCTCCCGTTCGTCGATCACCTCCAGAGCCTGCGCCAGAATGCGCCGCACCGTTTCGGGCTGCTGCCGGGAACCCACACCACCGACGTGCGGCAGATCCGCCAACGCCCGCAACGCGCCGCCACCCAGGTCGATCCCGTAAACCTGCATGTTGTCCGGCGTGTGCGTCAAGGCGACGGAGCCGACAATAGACCGCAACACGGTGCTCTTCCCCGACTGCGGGCCACCGACGACCGCGACATGCCCACCGGCACCCGCCAGGTCCAACGTGAGCAGGTCACGCCGCTGCTCAAGCGGACGGTCGACGAACCCGACGGGGAACCGCAACGAGTCGGGCGGCCAGTCGGCCGCGTGCAGACCCCGACGCGCGTTGGCGTCGACCCGGGTGAACAGCGTGTCCAACGACGGTGCCTTGTCCAACGGCGGCAGCCACACCCGGTGAGCCGGCGGGCCCTTGCCCTCGACTCGGTCCACCAATACCGCCATGAGCGTGTCGGTGTCCTCATCGGAGGTAACGGGCTCGGGCGCCGGTGTCGAATCCAGGCTCAACGGCTGATGGGACACTCCGAACTCGAGGATGCGTTCCGGCTGTGCCGCCGCACGAGCCACCCCGCGGCGGCGACGGAACCGCCGGTACGGTCCCGACACATACGCCGCGCGAAATCGCAGCATCGTGTCCTGATCCAGCTTGAGGTATCCGTGTCCGGGAGCCTGCGGCAACTCATAGGCGTCCGGAACACCGAGGACGGTGCGCGACTCGATCGCCGAAAAAGTTCGCAGACCGATGCGGTACGACAGGTGCGTGTCCAACCCACGCAGCCGCCCTTCTTCGAGCCGTTGACTGGCAAGCAACAGGTGTACCCCGAGCGACCTACCCACTCGACCGATCTGAACGAACAGGTTGATGAAGTCCGGACGCGCGGTCAACAGCTCGGAGAACTCGTCACAGATGATCATCAAACTCGGCAACGGTGGGAGCGCCGCACCTGCGCGCCGTTCCCGTTCGTAGTCACGCTGCGACACAAAATTGCCGGCGTCGCGCAACAGCTCCTGACGCCGGATGATCTCACCGTTGATCGCGTCGGCCATACGGTCGACCAGCGACAGTTCGTCGGCGAGGTTCGTGATGACCGCGCTGGTGTGCGGCAACCTGTCGAGGGTCGCGAACGTCGCGCCACCCTTGAAGTCGACCAACACAAAATTGAGTTCCTGCGAAGAATGCGTCATCGCCAGCGCCGACACGATCGTGCGCAGCAATTCGGACTTGCCCGAACCGGTGGCGCCGATGATCAGACCATGCGGGCCCATACCGCCTTGGGCGGCCTCCTTGAAGTCCAGGACCACCTTGCCGCCGTGAGGGTCCAGGCCCAACGGAATGACGAGACGTTCGGCCTCGGGAGCGGCGGCCTGCCAGGTACGGCGCGGGTCCCAACCACCCACATCGGGTACACCCAGCAGGTCCGGCAGGTCCATCGACACCGCCAACGGTTCGGCGGCGGCGGTCGTCGTGGCCAACCGGTACCGAGAGATCTGACGAGCCAACGCGGTGGCTTTTATCACGCTCAACGCGTCGGGTGTGCCGATCGCGGTCCGCTCGTTGCCTTGCGTGATGTGCAACGAGTCCGGTTGCACCTCCATCCCGGCCAACCATTCGGGCATCCGTTTGGGAAAACGTGAACCGAACTCGATGACGGTGGTTCCCGACAGCCCCGGGCCGGTCAGCCTGCACGCCGAGTCGACCTCACCGCCGTCCTGAATGAGAACGACGTGCCGCCCCTCGTGTACCGGCGCCACCGGAGCCTGGCCTCTGCTGCGGTCGGACAGGACGTCCTCCATCAGCGATTCGAGCTCACTCAACGACCCGCCCACGAGGCGGCGCGGCCCCACGGCGTCGAGATTGTCCTCCAGCTGACAGTGGGGGAGCCATTTCATCCACTCCCAATCGCGGCGGCGCGCCGGGTCGGCGACCACGACCAGGCACAGGTCCTCCGGGGAATGAAACGTCGCCAGCTGCGACACCATCGCGCGGACCAGGGCGCGGGCCGCATCGTCGTCACCGTGAACCCGGATGCGCCGAAAACCACGGACCGTCAACGCCAACGGCAGGTTCCGAACCGTCGACTGTGCCTTGATAAACCGCCGCAACGCCATGGCGCTCATCGGTTCCAGGTCCTCGACCGGTTTGGTCTCCTCGGTCCTCAGATTCACCGCGAGCTGCTGCTTGCCCACGGCGACACGCACCTCACAGAAATCCTCGTCGGTGTTGCGTCGCTCCCACAGACGGACCGAAGCGGCCACGTTCCACAACGCGTCCGGGGCCGGGTGCCGCCAGTTCATCGCCGACCGCTGTTGGTCCGCGGCTCGACGGACCCGGCGACGGGCCTGCGCCAGGTAACGCATGTAGTCGCGGCGATCGTTCGTCATCTGGTGCCGATCGGATCGACCACCACCCAAAAACGACGTCGCGACCATGGCGAGCATCGCGACCGCGAACAACCCGCCGATGACCAGCATCGGTCCGCCGAAACCGCGACGGGTCATGTACATGAGGGCCATGGCGCCGAACAACAGGAACATGGGAAGCATCTGCAGCGTCTGCGCCATGCTGCGTTGCGCCGGCTGGGGTAGGTCCGGCGGTGCCTTGAGTTCCAGTTCACCGGCGGGCAGCACGGGGCCGACTTTGCGCAGCGGTCGGCGGAAGTGCACGTTGCCCAAGTTGCGCTCCCATCGATCAATCGCCATATTAGAAGGCGCCTGTGCAACCCGCTGTTCTGCCGCGGGGTGTTCAGGAAGCGCCCCGCGGCGTTGCCGACGGCTCTGCACACGACACCGGCTCCTGCCACACCGATGTGCACGGCCGTCTCGCACCGTGCGACGCATCCACTCGAAACAACCGATCACATGAACGGAGCCCGAAGACAACCTCTTCAGTACTGTCGAACCGGTGAAGCGGGTCGGTGGCATCGACAATGCCATGACTTCGATCCAATGGCTAGCCTGGTTCTGCCCAACCCCGCGTTGATGGAGCCACCTTGCGATGACCTTCGTAGCCAACCCCCTATGCCGTGTCACCGTCGTATCGCCGCACACGCGGATGGATGTGGCGCTACCGGCACACATTCCGCTCGCGGAACTACAGGCGGACCTCCTGGCGCACGCCGCCGCTTCCCCCGACGGTGAAGAATTCGTGAACGAAGGAGTCGAAGCCGGCGGCTGGACTCTCGCCAGATTGGGCGAGGCGCCTCTCGACCCCGACCTCTCGTGCGCACAGCTGGGCATCGCCGACGGTGAGGAGCTGTACTTTCGAGCGACACCCGAAACCGCTCCGGCCACCATCTTCGACGATGTCGTCGACGCCGTGGCCACCGCCGCCGAAGACCGTGCAGGCGGTTGGCGGGCACGCGACACTCGAATCGCCGGGCTGACGCTGGCAACACTGGCCACCGTCGGCGCCGTCGCCACCGCACTCGGAGCCCCCTCCGCGGGAACCGCCGCACTGCTCCTTATCGGAGGACTCCTGGGTGTGGGAGCGGCATGGGCCCTCGACCGCGCATTCAACCTGCCGGGACCGGCCGTGCTCATGGGCGCGCTCGGCATCCTGACGGGGACGGCCGGGGCGGCCATGGTCGCCGCCGGTGATCGATTCGTCACCGAATACGGTGCGCCCCAGTGGCTTGCGGCCGGGTGCGGAGCCGTCGTCTACGCCGCAGTGGCCATGCTCGCGGTCAACCGTCCCGTACCGCAGTTTCACAGCGCGCTGGTGAGCTCCATCGGACTAGTCGTCGGTTCCGGGCTGTGTACGTGGTTCAACGTGGATGTGGCAGCTGCGGCGTCGGCGGTGGCCGGACTCACCCTCGCGGTCATTCCGGCGCTACCCATGATTTCCTACCGCATCGCGAAACTACCGCTCCCCGACGTTCCCACCTCACCGGAGGAACTGCGCGGTGACATCGAGTTCGCCGACGGACAGGGCGACCGCCTTCTGACACGCAGCGACCACGCCGACGATTACCTGGCCGGAGCGCTCACCGGGTGCGCAGCGATCATCGGGGCCGCCACAATGCTGCTCGGTGTCACCGACACCGTCCCGGCCGTGATCCTCGCGGGCATTTTCGCGGCGCTGATGCTGTTGAAATCACGAAACTTCCACACCATCCGGCTGCGTGTACCGATGTTGGCGGCCGGCTTCGCCGGGCCCGCTGCGATCGCGGGGGCGGGCGTTGCCGCTCTGGCCCCGGAGTACCGGCTACCGCTGGTGGCGGGCGGTCTGGCGCTTCTGGCGTTGATCCTCATCGTCCACGCGCTGGCCGCCGCGGGACGAAAACTGTCGCCGTTGTGGGGCCGAACCGGCGACATCTTCCACATTCTGTTGGCGGTCGCCGTGATCCCCATGACGCTGTGGGTCTGGGGCCTCTACTGGTGGGTGCGCACCATCTGATGTCGACGACACTCCTCGGGCGCGAACCGATACGGTTCGCGCCCGAGGAGTGCACGCCGTTCAACAGCGGGGTTGCAGGTTCTCAGACGGAACCCCTGATGATCGGCGGAGCGGCGTTGTCGGAGCTGAACGGGCTCTCGTCCTCGGCCAACCACGTGTGGGCACCGCCGTCACCGTCGCCGCCCATGCCTCGTCCCATACCCATTCCCATGGGCATCATGCCCATGCCACCGGCGCGGCCGCCGGTGGTGTTCGTGTTGGAGGACGACGAAGAGTTGTTGCCGTTCTGGCCGCCGGCCATTGCAGCGGCTCCCATACCGGCACCGGCCGGGCCCATACCGGACGACGCCGCCGCGCCCATGCCACTGTGACCGGCTCCGGCACCGACCGCGCCACCGCCCATGCCACCGCCGAAAGAACCTCCGGCTCCCATACCGCCACCGACGGCGGCGCCACCCGGTCCGGCCGCAGCCAGGCCGCCACCGGGTTGGTGCGGATCGTATTCACCGCCCGAGCCGCCGAACTCGCCGCCCGAGCCGCCGAACTGGCCACCCGAGCCCAGGGCGTTCAGGACGCTACCGGCAGCACGCCCCCAACCGGCCATCTCCTCGGGGCTGGGCATCGCAGGAGGTCGGAATCCGGGCGCCTGCCCGTCCCCCTCCTCGGGGTTCGCGCCGTCGTCGGCCCCCTGCTCACCGTTCAACTGAGCAGCGGCCTCCATGTCGTACTGGGTGGCGCGCGCCACCGTCTCGGCGATCTGAAGCGTCAACTGCGCCGCGACGTGTTGCATGTGCAGTGCGACGGGAATCGGCGTGCCCGGCGGTATCTGCGGTATCACCAGGCCACGGTCGTCCACGATGCCCGGGATCGCGGTCGCCTGCGCCATCGTGGCGGCAAGGTTCGCTCGTTCGACCTCCAACGCCTGGCCCAGGTTCGTGAGTATCCCGGCCGCCCGTCCAAAGGCCTCACCCGTGCCGTCAACGGGAAGGCTGTCGGCGGTCAAGGCGGCCGCGGCCGCCTCCGAGTCCACGCCCTCCCACGCTCCGTTGAGGTTGGCGGCCTGAGAACGTACGGTGGCGGCGGCGTTGACCAACCCGTCCTTGCACACCGTGGCGCCTTCGGCGGCTTCAAAGAGGAGACCGGTGTTCATGTCTCGCAAATCGGCGAACAGCATGTTTTGATCCCTTAGTTAATGGCCTTATCGAACGGGCGCGCGGTTTCTCCGTCATTGGCAAGATGGTCGTGGTCGGAACGGACCACGGACGTACCGGCGGTCCTGATGCGCTCCTGAGGTCCGGTGACATTGCTCGCCATTCGGTCACGGAACTGGGCGAAAGCGCCGGACGTGGCCAGGCCGGGAATGTTGACACCCAGGGCACGGGCGTTGGTAACGGTCTCCGCGATGGCGTCACCGGTCGTGGTGATGTCGTTGCCCCGACCCGCCACCTCGTCGGGCATCACGTATGAATGGCTGTTCGGCATGTGAACTCCTCCAATATCAGGGGTGCGGATCAAGTTCGAATTCGGCTTCCCCCACCGGTGGGGGCCGACGCGTACGTTGCCGACGCCTGCTCTCCGTCAAAGCGCCAGAGTTTGACGCCGCATTCGGCTGCCGCCCGGACTAGTTCGTCCGGCGCCGCCTTGTTGATCTCGGCGTCGTAGGCGACGCGCAGCAACGAGTGCAGACGCACTCCCTTTCGGGCCGAGACCGGTCCGATGGGGCGAAGCACCACCGAAATCGTCGAAAACGACGTCGACAACACGGCCATGGACATCCAGAGGCGCCGTAGATTGTCGATATCGGCGATGCGGCCCTCCACACCGAACACGACGTGCGACAGCGCGCCCAGTTTCCATGACTTCTTCTCCTCGAACGCCCGCTGATGCAAGGCCGCCGATATCGTCTCGCCGGAGACCGAATGAGTCAAGGCCACGCGAAGACTGTCCGCATTGAGGGGCAGGTACGGGACCCCGGCGTCGGCAAGTCGCCTGGCGAGCCGTCTGGTGAGAGCGACGAGAGCACGACGGGCGCCTTCAGCACCGCCACCGCGTTCGGCCGCCGCCACCGCGGCGTCGCGTCCGTCGAGCCGCAACGCCAGCCACGTCAAGTGGTGGGAGACGACCGCGTCGTCACCGAGCAGCTCCGCATAGGACCGCGCGCACGACGTGTCGGAGGCGATCTCGGCGCTGGGTGACGGAACCATGTGGCCCACGATCTGAACGGTGTAGGTGGAACGATCGGCGCCCAACAGCACGTCGGAGAGCGTACGGAGGGTGGCCGGGTCTATCCCCAATGGCGAGGTGGGGTCCGGGTACCGCAGCGCCAGCACGGTAAACCAGCCGGTGCCGTCGAAGGCGACCCCGTAGTCGGTGTTGCGTTCGGTGACGTCGCACAGCCGCAACCCGGGGGCCAGTCCGGTCATCGCGTCGTCGGAGGTGTCCACCTCGACGGGGCCCTCACGGAACCGGCGCATCCGTAGATACCGGACAAGACGGCGCCCAAAGCCGCGCACATGGATCGCCAGCACCGCGATGATCATGACCACACAGGTTGCGGTGACGATCTGAGGCGTCGGTGACGGCAGGTACCAGGACAGCAACGCGGCCGCCGCCAGGGCTTCACACAGGACCAACCGTGACAACGCGATCGGACCGATACCCGGGCGGTCACGATGGACGGGAAGGTTCGCAGCAGCCATCCTGCCTCCACAGCCGTAACCCCATCGCCGAACCCGTCGGGGATTTCGAAGATGCTAAATGCGTAGAAGTAGGCTCACGATATCAGCTTGTCCAGGATGAACGTATACCTCGGACGGCATATCACTTCGGTCACCGGCGCCGTCACCCTACGGTCCCCGATCGGCGCTACAGTGCGTCTGCAGGCCGACATCCACCCCCGCCGGACGCATCGAAAGCGAGGCAATGCCCGATGCGAACAAAGCGTGAACAATTTCAGGCATACCACTTCGTCATACAACGCATTGTCGCGGCGATGACGACGAGCCACCCCGATTCGCTGGAACGCCCCATGCGTCGCACCACGCTGTCGGTTCTGGGCGGGTCCGCGTTGGCGGTACTCATCTTCGTCGGGTTCTGGGTCGTCGGCCTGATCTTCCCCGCCGGCAACCAGAACTGGAAGGAGGAGGGTTCCATCCTGGTCGACGGCGACAGCGGCGCCGTCTACGTCTATCTGGACTCCACGCTTTTCCCCGTCACCAACCTCGCATCGGCCAAACTGCTTTTCAGCAGCGGCAACACGACCGTCCACGACGTGACCGCAGCAGATCTGGAGGGTGAACCACGCGGATGGCGCATCGGCATACCCGACGGCCCGGCCTCGCTACCCGAACCCGACGCACTCGTCGGCCTTCCGTGGCAGGTTTGCACCGCACCGGAATCCGACAACCCGATGAGGCAGTCGAGTCACATCCTTCTCGACGCTCCCGCCACCGGTGAACAACTCGAGGACAACGGTCTTCTGGTCCGAGACGAGGAGGCCGACAAGTTCCTGATCTGGAACGACCTCAAGTTCCCCGTCGCCGATGACACCACCCTGTTGGCCATGGGTTTCGACCCGGATGCGGCCACCGCGGTCGACTCCATCTTCATCGACGCGGTCGCACTCGGCCCACAACTGCGCGCCCCCGAGATCGAGGACGACGGTGAGGACGCCGATGTCCTGAACCAACACGATGCCGCATACGGCGACCTGTTCTCGTCGGGCGGGCAAGTGTACGTCCTCACGGTGGACGGTCTGGCTCCCATCGGACCGACGACACAGGTTCTTCTGGGGGACGGCGAACTCGGTTCGGCCACATCGGTGAGCGCATCGGTGGTCAGCGACGTCGGCACCACGTCCATCGAACCCGAAGGGTTCCCTCAGGCCGTTCCTTCGCAGTCGATCACCCCCGACGGCTCAGCCGTGTGCGCGGTCTTCAACAGCGATGCCGTCACGGTCACCGTGTACCCGACGCCTCCCGACGAAATCACCGCGCCCACCGCCTTCTCTCCTCCATCCGGACAGGACGTCACCGACACCGCCGAACACGTGTCGGTTCCCGGCGGCAGTGGGGCTCTCGTCATGTCACAGGCCACGCCCGGGGCCGCGGACGGGACCGTCTACCTCATCAGCGACCTCGGAGTGAAGCACGCGTTGGCCGGCGACGCCCTCAAACTGCTCGGTTACGGCAACGTGAAGCCGGTCCCCGTTCCGGCCGGATTTGTGGCGCTCGTACCGACGGGCCCGGCTCTCGACCCGGACAAGGCGCGGGCTCAGATGCCGTAGAAGATCGTCGTTTCGCCGTGCGGCCCCCAAGGCTTCGTCGGGCGCATATGTCGTTTCGTGCTCGGAGAGTCGGCAGGCTCCGTGAGAGACTCTGGCGCACAACGCCGACGATCACTATCCTTTTGATCGACAACCCGTCAACCCGCTCCAACCGAAGCCGTCTGCTGTTCCGTAGTGTGGTGTTCAGAACACGTCTCACGGTCTTGTCGAAGGACCTGCATACGTTCTTCGGCGCACGAGGCACCAGTCTGAACGGCCGCACCTCACACCGGGCTCACAGACCGCTTCTCCAGCGGATCCTCGACCAAGGACGGTCAACGCCATGACGTTCGACATGCTTGCATCGCCCGGCGACATCGCGGCACGCGGCGACGAGGTCACCACATTGGGAGGCGACATATCCGCCCACGTGCAGGGTTCACGTGGAGAGATGAACCCGGCGACGCCCGGCCTCCGAACCCCCGGTGCGTTCAATGCCCTGGCCGACGCGTGGACCGATCACTGCAGCACCGTGGCCGACCAGATCAAGGACATCGGCGACGCGATCACCAACTCCGGATCGAACCATTCCGCCAACGATGCCGGTCAGGCAGGCGGCTTCGGCAACTAGGGGGTACTGATCGGGGACGTTAATCAATTGTGAGAAGGGCGGACGGATACCGCACGCCGTGTGCGGGCGATGCTGGTTGTACCGGTGCAGCCGGTCGGGAAGTGCGTCTCGTCGTTCTTGCTCGCTGCTGTAGCAACGGGCATAAGCCCACCCGTCGACCACGGTCCGGTGAAAGCGTTCGACCTTGCCGTTGGTCTGCGGCCGGTACGGACCGGTTCGCTTCGGGGTAATGGACAGCACCTCGCAGGCGTCGCGCCACAGGTGCGACCGATACGCCGCCGTTGTCCGACAAGACCCGCTCGACGGTGACACCACGATCGGCGAACCACTCCACAGCCCGGTACGGAACACCGACAGCGGTGCCGGCGGTCTCGTCGTCGTGAACTTCGGTGAACGCGACGCGCGAGTGGTCGTCGACGGTGTGTGCACGAATGCGTAGCCGAGCTTCGGGCCGCCGTACTGGTTCCGCGGCTTACCAGGGGGTGGCCGCCCGGTTCTTCTCGCCTTGGCGGCGGCCGACGTAGCGCGGCCGCCACCGTCGGTGATGTTCCCGATCTTCTTGACGTCCACATGCACCAACGAGCCGGGATGGGGTTGCTCGTACCCACGGACGGGTTCACCGGTCGCCCTGTCCATGTGGGACATCTGGTTGAGGCGCGCGGTGGTGAGGATGCGGTGGACCGCGGACGGGGCGATGTTCAGTCGCGTCGCAATTTGAACCGACCCTTCCCGTAACCTCATTCGCAGACTCACGCATCGCTTGGTCACCGACTTCGGCGTCTTGTTCGGCAGCATTTCGGGCGTGACGATCGGTCCAGCACGGACTCCCCGACGAGGTAGCGGTCGCCCCGGCGCTTCACCGTCGGCCAGGAGGCCTGGAAGCGGGCCGCGATCTCACTGATCGAGTGGCCACCTTTCGACGACGAAGTCGAGCGACCTTCAGTCGATGGCGCGGTGTCAGGGCGGCGTTCTTGTGAGACATGTGGCTCCTTATGCATGTGGGGACGTCCTCGTTCGAGGACGTCCCCACAGGAGTCGATCCGAGGGCGCCGATCAGTTCTGACGATCGTTGTCCCCGACGGTGATGACGGGGTCGTGGTGGACAGGGAAGTTGACAGAGCGGGCGATGAAGCACACCTCGGGGACCTTGGCGTGCACCTGGCGTGCGACATCCGGGTCGCTGTCAGCGGTGATCGTGACGCGGGGCCGAAGGGTGACCGACTCGAACCGTCCACCCCCGCTGGAGTCTTGAACCATGACGCCGTGGGCGTTGTCCTCGTAGGCGGTGACGACCACCCCGGCAGTGGCAGCCAGGTTGAGGTACCAGAGCATGTGGCACTGCGACAGAGCCGCGACCTGTAGCTGCTCGGGGTTCCATCGAGCCGGGTCGCCTCGGAACGTGGGATCGGCGCTTCCGAGGATCGTCGGGGTCGAGGCCGCTCTGACATCGTGTTCGCGCCCATAGGTGGTGTATCCGGACGTGCCGGTGCCGTGATTGCCGGTCCATACGACGTCGACGTCGTACTCGTGGATCTTGCTGCTCATGCGTACTCCTTGGTTTCATCCGGCTCGACGTGGATCGTCTGCTCGGTCTGCCCGATGTGAGCCTCGACCGCACCGCGTGTGCGGCCGGAGCCCCCGGCGCGCAGAGCCGACAAGATGTCTTCGTGCTCGTGGTGCACCGAGTTGATGCGGGGAGGCTCGGTCAGTCCCGCTCGTGTCGCGATGGGTGTCTGGTCCCAGATCACCGTGAGTAGAGAGTCGATCTGACTGTTCCCAGCGAGTGCTGCGAGGGCCAGGTGGAATACGCGGTCGGCGGCCGCCCCGCTCGACCGCGTCGCCTTGTCACACGCGACCGCGAGATGTTCCACCTCGCGCAGGTGTGCCGGAAGGAGGAGCCCCTCGCTCTGTGCCCGCGCTGCACACTGAACGGCGAATCCCTCCAACGCGCAGCGCGTCTGGAAGGCCTCTGCAAGAGCTCGTTCCCCAAGGACCCGCAACCTCACCCCACGTCATCGGCCATTCACCAGACCTTGAGCATCGAGGACCTGAAGAGCCTCGCGAGCTGGGGTTCGGCTCACGCCAAGGCGTTCGGCAGACACTAATTATTGCATGCAACAGACGGATCAACGTCCCGGTTAGTACAACTAGGACGCTCCGGACACGCTCCACGCCGACGCGGCCGCCTTCCCCCACTGCGGACCGGTCGGCCGCCGTCGGCTCGGGCAAAGCCCCGACCGGCCCCCAGCCTTGCCGCACCCGCTTCCACGGGACACCTGAGCAGCCGCCTTACGGCCCGGTCTCCTACCCGATGTTCTGGTGGACGAACACCGTCCACGGGCTGCTTCCGAGGCGTGAGGACGATCCCCGCAGGTCATACGCTTACCGATCACGGATCGGGGCGGGCCGGAGCCGACCGTGTCCACAGACAACAACACACCGCTCCGACCCATACGGGTCGGAGCGGTGTGAAGGGGTTGCGAAACCTCGGGGACGATCCGACTACAGAGCCAGGGTCCAGCCGTTGAGGGTTCCGGTGTCGCCGTAGTAGTGGTCCTGGACGACCAGGGTCCAGTCACCGCTGACGGAGGCACCCGCGACGTCGACCGTGTAGGTCTCGACGACGTCGTCGGCGCTGTCGATGATGGAGTTGGTCTTCAGGGTGTAGCTGGTGCCGTCCGGAGCGATCAAGGTGATGCTCAGGTCGCCACGGTAGGTGTGGGTGATGTCCACGGAAACCTCGGCGGTGCCGGTGTTCTCGCAGTCAACGTTCACGTCGGTCTCCAACGTGCCACGGTCGGTCAGCGGGGTCGCGGTGCTGTAAGCAGCCTCGCACTCGCCCGGCTCCGGCTCCGGCTCCGGGTCCGGATCCGGGTCCGGGTCGCCGCCGTTGCCGTCGTTCAGGTAAGCGGAGTTCAGCAGCAGGTTGGGGGTGCCGGTGCCGGGGTTGCTGATGGCGTCGGCCACGGCGTTGTCGGTCAGCGCGGTGCCGACCTCGGCCGGGGTGGCGTCCGGGTTCTCGCCCAGGTGCAGGGCGGCAACGCCGGCAACGTGCGGCGAAGCCATCGAGGTACCGGAGATGGTGTCCTCACCGCCGCCGATCCACGCGGACGTGATGTCCACGCCGGGCGCGATGATGTCGACGCACTCACCGATGTTCGAGAACGAGGCGAGAGCGTCGGTGTTGTCGCTGGCGGCAACCGTCAGCGCGGACGGAGCCGAAGCCGGCGAGGAGTTGCAGGCGTCGGCTGCGTAGTCGTTACCGGCGGCCACCGCGTAGGTGATGCCGGCGGCGACCGAAGCCTCAACGGCGTCGTTGACGGCCTGGCTGAAGCCACCACCAAGGCTCATGTTGGCCACGGCGGGCAGCTGAGCGTTGTCGGTGACCCAGTCGATGCCGGCGATGACGCCGTCGTAGCTACCGGAGCCGTTGCAGTCCAGGACACGGACACCGACGAGGTCGGCGCCCTTGGCGACACCGTATTCGCCGCCGGCGACGGTGCCCGCAACGTGCGTGCCGTGTCCCTGGCAGTCGGTCGCGTCGTCGTCGTTGTCGACGGTGTCGGTTCCGTGGCTGGCACGGCCTTCGAAGTCGGTGTGCTCGATCTCGATACCGGTGTCGATGATGTAGGCGGTCACGCCTTCACCAGCGGAGTCCGGGTAGGTGTACGAGTTGTCGAGAGGCAGGCCGTCCTGGTCGAGACGGTCAAGCCCCCACGACGACGGGTTGTCCTGCGTCGCAGCGAGCGAAACGGTTCCGTTCTGCTCCACGTACGCGACGGACGGGTCGGAGGCGAGCGCCTTGGCCTCGTCGGCGGACATGTTGTTCACGAAGTACCCGTTGAACGCGTCGTAGGACTTCACGACGTTGCCCTCGTAGGCGGACAGGACGCCCGTCTGCGAGGCGGTCGAGAGACCGTCGTTCAGTACCACAATGTACTCACCGGGGATGGCGTTGGAGGCGTCCGCGCCGAGGACTGTGCCCTCGGCGTGTGCCGGGGCCGCGCCCAACATTGCGGCGGCGATGGCGGTGGTTGCCGCCACACCGACCCCCGCAGCGAGTCGTGTTCTGGTTTTTGTCATACGTTCCTTCTCCCTCACGAAGGGGTGACAAGGACGTAACCAACCCATGTAACGTTTGCCGGTCACGCCACTTGAACGCTCGAGGGGATCGAGCGTGGCCCGCGGGCACGAGCCTTCGGGGAGAGTATGCGAATGTTACTGGCTTGTAAAGTATCGGCATCAGTCGATACCGCTTCGTCCTCACACAGCAGTGTGACTTAAAACCCACCTAATCGGACGTGCGACGACAAAACGTTGTGCATTTCGAGTGACCGGCATCACACATTCGACAGTAAACAATGAGCCGAAACGTTTTGTAAACATGCCGAACCGTAAGGGCTGCTTCCAAACCCGCCGAGACCACCCGATCACGGCGCGCCAACCACTCGATGCCCCAAGCCCGCCCACTATGTACACCCCGTGCACGGCAAGGGCCGGGCACCTCGGTGGAGGTACCCGACCCGAAACGATCTGCGGCTACTCGCCGTCGTCCTCGGTGCTCTCTTCCGTTTCGCTCTCCGGGCCCGGAGGAACCGTCACGCCCTTGGCCAACGAACCATCGGTCGATGTGACCGTTCCGACCGTGACCTCACCGGTCACCAGTGCCTGCTTACTCAACGTTCCGATGTCCAACGTCTTGAACTGACCGAACTGGATGCCGTACACCTCTTCCAGGCCCAACTGGCAATAAGGCCGATCGGGGCACTCGGCCGGTCCGCCGAGGATGCTGGCCTTACCACTGCACTTTTCGGCGAACTCGCTCAACGTCGAGATGTCGTGCTCCTGGGCGAAGGCCGTCGTCACCGCATACGCGTTCGAGTCGATCGCCGCAGCCGGCTCACTCACCACCAGACCCGCGTCGTTCAGCCACGGCTCCGCCGTCGCCAAGGTTTCATCGATCTCGCTGGAGGCCACCGCATCGGAGCCGGGGCCCGCGTCGGGATTGATGAACTCGGTCAACGAGGCGGCATACTCCGGCATGACATGGAACTGTCCGTCCTGCAAGGCGACCAGGTACGCCTCCCGGTTACCGACCGACTGAGTCTCCGTCTCGAATCCGGCCGCCTCCAACGCTCCCGCGTAGATGTTGGCCAACGTCTCGCTCTCCGAGAAGTCGGCGTAACCGACGATCAACGCACCGCTTCCACCGGACAGTCCCTCTGCGGCACCGGTCTCGTCGAGAAAGGTCTGCGCCGCCTGGGCCGGTGTGTCCCGGTCGACGTCGACCTGCTTGTTCAGATTGATCAGCCAGTCCGTGGTCAACTGCGCAGACACCGCGTTGACCGCCTCCAACGCGGAGCCGCTCGCCGAATCGGCGTTGAACGCCGCAAGAATATTCTCCGAAGCCTGCAGATTCCGGTCGTCCTCCAACGCCACCAGTTCTTCACCGGCGATCGGCACGCAGCCTTCACCCGTCACGTCCTCGGGCGCTGTCGTTCCCGACGAACCCGGCGACCCACATGCCGCCAGCGCGAAAGCCAGCATGCCCGCAGCCGGTATCGCGGTCAGTGTCTTCTTCCTTATAGGGGTCATAAGGCATACAGTACGTGTTCGACTCGGCCCGCGGGTCCTCAATCGCCCTCCGAAAAAGGCTCACCCACCCCTGGCCACCAGCCTCAATGCACGAGGCGTGACGTATTTCTCGGCCACGCCGAGCAGGCCCTCGACCACCAAAGCGAGAACCGCGACCAGGATGCCTCCGGCCAGAATCTCTCCCGCCCCGATCGCCATCGTTTTACCGAAACCACGCGCGATGATCTCACCGAGACCGCCACCGTTGAACAACGCGGCAAGTGTCGCCGTCGCCACCACCTGAACCGCCGCGGTCCGAAAACCACTGGCCATCTGAGGCACCGCCAACGGAAGTTCCACACGCCACAACACCTGCAACCGCGACAGACCCATGCCCTCCGCCGCGTCTCGAGCATCGGGGTCGGCCTCCCTCACTCCGGTGTACGCGGTCGCCAACAGTGGCGGAACGGCGAACACCGCCAGGGGTATCACCACCGACCAGGTGCTAAAACCCAAGGCGGTCAACGGGAAGATACTCAACAGAGCGATCGTGGGAATGGCCCGCGTCATATTGGACACGGTGACGGTCACGGCCCCGCCGCGACCGCTGTGTCCCAACCACACGCCCAACGGCCACGCCACCAGGCACCCGACCAGAACCGCCATCCCGGACACGTACAGGTGCTCGATCAACAGATCGACGACCCCACCGGGGTTGGTCCAGTTCAGCGGGTCGTTCAACCAGGTGAGGGCTGCTGCGAACGGGTTCATGCTCGCCTCCTTGCCCACGGTGTCAGCGCCCTGGTGATCAGAGACAGAACGGCCTCGCACAACAACGCCAACAGGACGCACATGATCGTCGCCGTGACGATCTGCGGCTTGTACAGATTGTTGCGGAAACCGGAGAGGATCAATTGGCCGAGTCCGCCGTGGCCGACGACCGCGCCGACGGTCACCAACGCGACGGTCGACACGGTGGCGATGCGCATACCCGTCATGATGCTCGGCAACGCCAACGGAAGCTCGACGCGCGTCAGCAGCCGCCCCTTGCCGTATCCCATGCCACCGGCGGCGTCTATCACCTCGGCGGGAACCTGACGCAGGCCCGTCAAGGTCGCTCGCACCAAGATCAACAACGCGTACATGACCAGACCGAACACGACGGTGTCGGACGACAAACCCAGATAAGGAGTCAACAGGGCGAACACCGCCAACGACGGAATCGTGTACATGACACCCGAGATCGACAGGATCGACGTCGCCGCGGCACGTGACCGCGCCGCGATCACGCCCAGGGGGATCGCTATAACGGCGGCGATGACGATGGACACGGCCGTGAGGTAAATGTGCTCGACAAGAGCATCGAGCAGTGTTTGAGAATTCGACTCTATATAGGACCACGAAAACCACGGGTTCGCGTCGTCCAGCCGGTTCGCGACAGGCACGGACGTCACGTTACCGTGCACCGCCATGCTCGTGCACGCCTGAAGAGTGGACCCGGCTCCCGCGCAACGGCCGCCGTATGTCGACTGAACAACCGGCGGGCCTCCAAAAGGTCGCCACCGCGCCGGCCCGCAGCTCACAAGGACCCGGCGGTCGACGTCCCGGCCGTCGGTGCCACGCGCGGCCACCGAGATCTCCCGGCAGGGCGCCGCGCCGGAGTCTTGAGTAGGCACCCCGTTCGGGGAGCGGGTGGGCATGGCGCCGACGTTGTTCGGCTAAGAACCTCGACGTGTCGATCAGCGGCGTCCCGCCTACCGCCGCAGCTATTCATCCGTTTTGGACAAAGCCTCGGCCGACCGGTTTCGAACACGCTGCCGGGCGGCGATGCGTCGGTCGATCACGGCCTTCCCGGGCCGCCCCGCAGGACGGGTTCGGTCGGGTCTGCGCGGGCGACGTCCCCGTCGAGGCAGGGGACGAAACCCCGAACGTCGTCGAGAGTCGGCCCGGCGTCCAGCAAATGTTCAACACTCGGTTGACAATGGATTTCGGATGGGAGCGACAACCGTTCGGTCCACGCTCGACCCGAAGCAGCCCGGCCCGTTCATAGTGCCGCAGGCTGCGATGTGACACGTCGGTGGCCGCAGCAACCTCCCCGATACGCATTGCGCCCTCCACATATGTCAGGCCGCTACGGCACCCCGTCGGCCGGGACGACCGCGTCGGTCATGACCGACGCGGGAGGCCGGTCTCAGCACAGCCCGGGCCATCTGCACCGACTCAAAGATCAACCACAGTGGAGTCCTGGCAACCTGCCGGTCCCGAACCCGACCCTGCTCGTTCGATGCAAGGCCCTGCTGCTCACCGATGGGAGTGTTGCCCCGCCCGGAGCGTCCGAGACCACTCGGACACGCGCGGTGACGAGTTCGACTTCCCGGCTACGGGTGAGCAGATCAAGCGACGCCTTCGTTGCTCCCTACGGCCGACTTTCGGGCCATGCCCGCTGCCCGATACCGGTGCTGATGTTGACCACCACGCCGTCTGCGACCTCCAGCATCGGCAAGGCGGCCCGGGTCAACAGGACCGACGCGAACACGTTCGTGTCAAACCGGGCAAACATCTCAATTTTGGTGATTTCACCCATGAGGCCCGAACCGACGATCGTGGCGTTGTTAACCAGAACGTCGAGCCTCTCGCCGGCGGCCTCGACGACACGGCGCGGCGCGTCGTCGGCGGTGACGTCGAGAGCCAACCGGACGATTCGCGCAAAACGGCCCCGAGTTTCGTTCAACGGCTCCGACCCGCGACCCACGGCGACCACACGGGCACCTCCGGCTGCGAACGCCCGAGATGGGCGCGCCCGGTGCCGGTTCCGGCCCCGTGACCACCACGGTTTTTTCAGCGAAATCCATACGCGCGGCGTCCGGCCCTGCCACCAATGTCACCGTCAACTTGATGTGACGCGCGTCGCATCCGAGGTGCAGATGTCGCATAGCGGATGCACCATGGCCTGCATGAACGGGTTTTACATGTTCAGCTGGGTTATTGAAGACCCCCTCGGGAGCTGGGAGATCGCCGAACTACGCGGTGACGCGACCACGTTTCGCGCGACCGTACGCCAGGCAATCGAACGCTACCGAGACAGCTTTCTTACCAGTGCCGCCTCCGCCTCCGTGCGGGTCTTCCGAGACGGGCGGCGCATATACGACTTCGACCTGCTCCCCCTGGTCACCTTTTCCGCCCCCGGACTGGGCAGTCTTCGCCTCACCGACGGAGGCGAAGACGTCCCCGTCAAGGTCGGCGGCTTCCCCGAATGGGGCGGCCCGTACCAGGACTTGGAAAGAGACACCGCGTGGAAGCAGGTGCCCGACGACGACGTCACCGTCACGATCGACTGGCCGGTTCTGCCCTCCCTGTCGTGCCCCGCGCTCCCCGCGGGTCACCACGTCCTCCTCAACAGCCGGACCGGCCGATATCTCGTCCTCACCGGGGACCAGGTGCACCAGGCACGACAACAGCCGCGGGGGCTGGTGTCGATGGCCGAGGCCACCGGTGCAGATCTCGATTGGCTCCCCGATTACATCGACACCCTCACCGACACCAACCCCGAGCAGCTTTGGAGCGACATCCTGTTGGAACTGGACGTCGACGTCTTCTCACACGGCGGAAACCTGATCGACTACAGCAACGCCTGACTCGAACGGCCCACAACCGGTGTGCCGTGGCTCGCGACGTCCCTCGACGGCGCGGCCACGGCACGAACGTGTGGTGCTCCTCAAACTCCGCCGAATCCAAGCCGCAACACCCTTCACATCACCCGCGACGACTCGTAAAATCGACGTCCGCCCGAAACACCACAACCTTCCCCGTGGTGCAGCCACTAGATAAGGTCGAATCCATGTCTACAGCGACAGCGGCACCGATCCGGCTGACCGGCGTCACGAAGGAATACGACGGCGGCGGTGTCGCCGTAGCCGATCTCAGTCTGGACATTCCTGCGGGCGATCTCGTCGCGTTGGTCGGTCCGTCCGGCTGCGGGAAGTCCACTGTGCTTCGCATGGTGAACCGTCTACTCGATCCCACATCGGGGACGGTCTACATCGATGAAGAGGACATCTCCGCCAAAGACCCGGTCGAACTGAGGCGCCGCATCGGATACGTCATCCAACACGTCGGCCTTTTTCCCCATCAGACGATCACCGCGAACGTGGCGACCGTACCGCGGCTTCTCGGCTGGTCGAAACAGAAAACCGCCGAACGCACCGCCGAACTGCTCGAACTGGTCGGGCTGGACGTCGACGAACACGGCAAGCGATACCCACACCAACTGTCGGGAGGCCAGCGACAACGAGTCGGTGTGGCACGCGCCCTGGCCGCCGACCCCGTCGTCCTGCTCATGGACGAGCCGTTCTCAGCCGTCGACCCGATCGCCCGCGGCAAGCTGCAGGAGGAGTTTTTGCGCCTGCAGGCCGACGTGGAAAAGACCATCGTGTTCGTCACCCACGACGTCGACGAAGCCATCCGTCTCGGCGACCGCATCGTCGTCCTGTCCCAGCAGGCCAAGCTCGAACAGTACGGAACGCCCGCTGAAATCCTCGCCAATCCGCGAAGCCCGTTCGTCAGCGAGTTCGTCGGAGCCGATCGAGGCGTCAAACGGCTGTCGGTGACCGAGATTCCCCGCTCCGGGCTGAAGAAGCCCCCGCCGGGCCGGCATCCGCAGGTCGGCGACGACGCGTCCCTGCGTCAGGCCCTCTCGGCGTTGCTGGACGGCGACACCGGTTACGTCGCGATCGAAACGGGAGGAGACGTTGCCGGCGTGCTGTCGGCCGACGACGTTTACCGGGCGCTCCATCAAGCCGACGACGCAGTGACCACGGGATGAGTTCACCGTTCCCGCCGTCGACGTGACCGACCTCAGCCGCAGTCGACGGTCGTTGCGGCGACGATCTCCTCGTCGGACATGAACACCGACGTCACGGAGTCGCCGATGCGATACACAAGCACCCGCTCCTCGGCGACGACCACCCGGGCCCGCTCCGGCACCGTCTCCGACAGCGACGACAGGTCCACGACACCATGGGGCACCCCCGCAGTCGCCACCACCGACCGCACCTGGCCGCTACGCCCGCCACCACAACTCGCACCGTCCAGGGAAACCGCAGCGTCCTCGACACCGATCTGTTCCATCGTCTGAGTCACCTCACGGGGCGTTTCGAAAGGCGGTCGAAGCCACCCGAACGCGTCACCGGGACGACGGCAGCCCGTGTCGGCCTTCCACTCGATGCTGTTGTCGAGCCGCAACGCCAACGTCAACGTCACATATCCGGGGATACGCCCCACATACCGCGGCGGCGAATCGGGTCCGGTCACCAACTCCAGGCGGTACCGCTCGGTCAACGCGTCGGCGAGTTCGGTGATCGCCGCGCCGGGGTCCTGCGCGTGCACAACCACGCGGCGCTCATACCGTTCACCCCCTCGAAGCGGGGTGATGTCGCATTCGTCGCTCGACGAGAGCATGTAATAGCCGTGGTCGGAACCGGCCAACGTCCCGGAAGCGTCGCCCATCGCCTCGTCGAGCCGTCCGAGCGAGTCGGCCACGGTCGTCTGCTCGGGAACCGTCACCGACGGGGAAACAAACGCCAGAACACCCAACAACACGCCCCACGCGACAACGGCGACGAGGACCTTGCGCCGCTTGACGAAACCCCACGCCTTGACAAGGGCCTCGGGTGGCTTCCGGGGGGCAGGACGCGTCAACGGCTGAGTCATGGGCACACCCCGGCCACGTTGCTATCCACGACAACAACTATGCGGCCCCGCGTCAACCTGATCGACGCGGGGCCACATGGCGTGACGTCACCCGGCCACGGTAACCGTGACCTCGTTGAGTCCCCGTTCCACCGACACGTCCCGAGCTCCATCGCCCTGTGGAGACAGAGCCCGAAGGGTCCAGCTCCCCGGCGCTGCGAAGAAACGGAAGGCGCCGCCGTCACCGGTCACCACCTCGGCGGTGAACTCGCCGTGTCCGTCCAACAGTCGCACGTACGCGCCGTTAACGGTCGCGCCGGAACCGTTGACCACCTGACCGGATACGACGGTCTCGGTTTCGAGATTCACCGACGCCGGTAGTGCACCGCCCTGCACCGGGGCCGCACAACCCGAGGAAGTTGCCTGGCTACTCACTTACGCCACCTTTCCGGGCTCGTCGCCCAACGCGACCGGGACACCCACGAGAGAGCCGTATTCGGTCCAGGAACCGTCGTAGTTACTGACGTTCGCGTGCCCCAACAGTTCACGCAGCACAAACCAGCTGTGCGATGAACGCTCACCGATGCGGCAGTACGCGATCGTCGGTTTGTCCGTGTCGAGCCCCGCCGCCTTGTACAGCTCCGCCAACTCGGCGTCCGACTTGAACGTGCCGTCCTCGTTGGCGGCCTTGCTCCACGGGACACTGATCGCGGTCGGGATGTGACCGGCCCGCTGAGACTGTTCCTGCGACATGTGCGCCGGAGCCAGCAGACGCCCCGAATACTCGTCGGGCGAACGGACGTCCACAAGGTTGACCTCACCGATGCTCCGAAGAACATCGTCGCGGTACGCCCGAATCGAATCGTCCTGCGGCTTGGCCACATAAGTCGTCGCGGCCCGGTTCACCGGGTCGGCGTTGAAGGGACGCCCGTCGAGCTCCCACTTCTTGCGTCCACCGTCGAGCAACCTGACGTCGGCGTGCCCATACAGTTTGAAATACCAGTACGCGTAAGCGGCGAACCAGTTGTTGTTTCCGCCGTACAACACGACGGTGTCGTCGTTGGCGATGCCACGTTCCGACAACAGCCGCGAAAACTGTTCGGCGTTCACGAGGTCACGGCGAAGTTGATCCTGAAGGTCGTCCCTCCAGTCCAGCTTCACGGCACCGGGGATATGTCCCGTGTCGTAGGCGGCGGTGTCCTCGTCGACCTCGACGAACACCACCTTGTCGGCGTTGAGGTTTTGTTCTGCCCAATCGGCGCTGACCAGAACGTCGTCACGGCTCATGCGGTTTGTCTCCTGAATTGTTTACGGCGAACAGAGAACGAATGGCGACCGCGTTACCGGTGTTGACCCGGCACCCACATGGACCGGTGCAAGCACGTGACGCGCTGAAAACAACGCCCGTGAATGATTCAAGGAAGGATCTTTACGAACTTCGCAGAGAAACAAACATTCACAGGCGAAGTCGGATGCGCGCAGCAGCCGCCTAAGTTAGCGGCAACAGAGGCTGGCGGCGATCCTGCAGAAATCGATCGCGCGCCGCTTGGTGAGAAGTAGCGTGCGCATGACGAAACAGTAACAGGTAACCGCAGCTACCGCCACCGACGACGACCGGGCGGTCTCACCGAGTGGACCACAGCGATTCAACTCACATTCAGGCACAAAAAAACCGCGCGTGCATATGCACGCGCGGTTTTTCACACGCTTAAGCGAACCGTTGAATCTTCCATTCGCCGTCCTCGGTGACAAGGTGAGCGGTCAAATCACTGGTGCTACCGAAGTAATCGATGGAGATCTCCACTTCAGCCTGAGAGTCGCTGATGATCGTCTCCTGGCCGACGGTGTAGGTGCGGTCCCGAGCGACCGACCAGAACTGGTCCTCCAGTTCCTCTTCACTCATCGGGTCGGCGTAGTAGAGGTCGGACTCGGACTGGACCATTGATTCGAGGACCATGTCGATGTCCTCGTTTTCCAGGCCGCGATAGTAAAGTTCGACGACCTCGGTCGGTGTGTTCGCAGTCGCGTCCTCGCCGTCCTCGCCGTCGTCGGTGTCCGTACCGTCGTCGCCGTCAGCGGAAGCGGACGTGTCCGGGTCGGCGGTATCGCTGTCGTTGCCGCCGGAGCCGCCCAACACCACGATCAGTGTCACGACGATACCGACGATGGCGAGAACCCCAAGCCCAAGACCGACGAACAAACCGGTGTTGGACTTCTTCTGGGGAGGTTGCGGCTGCCCGAAACCGGACGGGTCGAATCCGGGAGGCTGCCCCGGAGGCTGACCGTAGCCGGGCTGCTGGCCGAAGCCGGGCTGCTGACCGTAGCCGGGCTGCTGGCCGTAGCCGGAGCCGAAGGCATCGGGAGGGCCGGACGTCGGCGGGCTGGACTGAGGCACGGGGTAACCACCCTGCCCTTGCCCCGGGTAGCCCTGTTGGCCACCGGGGTCCTGCCAGCCGTAGGGGTCCTGAGGCGCCCCATACGGGTTGTTTTGGTCTGGGTAGCCACCTTGGTCGTTCGGGTAGCCACCGGGCGGTGGATAACTCACGGCGAACCTTACGGATGAGGGATGTGCAATTAAAGAGGTTCTACGTACTGTACCCACCCGGTGCGACGTCCCCACGTTGATCACAACCAGATACGCATGGTGTTTCTCGCCATAACCGCCCTGTACGGAGCCGTCTTTGACACCGATCTTCGGCCGCTCGGTGTCCCGCGCGCCGTCCCGGGACCTGCGATTTCGATGCAGGTGTACACGCCCTCCGCGTCCCCTGCGACGCGCCCACGGAAACCAACGTTCACGGCAGGCACCACCGACATACGGCGTTGAGCACCCACCGTCGGCCCGCGTCAAAACCGGACGATAAGCGCGTCAAAACATCCGTACGGCTGAGACGCCGGCGGCGCTAAAGCGCCCCGCCGACATCAGCGTCACGCACGGCGACGTGACCGGCGGGTCACCAGGAAAACGGCTCCACCGACAACGACCAACGCCCCGACGGCGATGAGACCGACCGTTCCCCAACCAACCCCGGAGTCCGAATCGGATGCGGAATCGTCTGGTGTGGATGCATCGTCGGTTTGGGTGACAACCGGTTCCTGCCCTTCGGGGACGGAGTTGACGGTGAACTCGATCGAGTTCTCCACCGGATGGCCGTCGGCGGACACGATACGAAACGAGAACGTGTAGGTACCCGGTTCGGGGAAGGCCACGTCTTGGACCAGAAGGTTTCCGTCCACCGACAGCGGCGGAAGCTCCACAGTGCCACCGTCCGGAGTGACCAGGGCCACCTGCGTCGACGGCAGGTCGAGTTCCTCGGAAAACTCGAGCACCAACTGCTCGGGAGCATCCTCCAGCGTCTCACCGTCTGCCGGGTTCGACGACAACAGGCTGGCATGGGCCGACGCCGGGACCGCCGAAACCGCAAACAAAACGATGACGGCCGCCGCCACGACAAAAGTCCTCAACGGAATGAGAAAACGCAAGGTGTTCACGGTGTCAGTAGTCGTCCTTCCATCGAAATAAGTTCCCTACCAACCATGTGGGCGTAATAACCGTCCGCGGCCAACAGCTCCGCATGACCACCGCGTTCAACGACCGTGCCGCCGTCCAACACCACTATCTCGTCCAAGGCGTGTAGGCCCGCGAGACGATGGGTCACCAAAATCAGTGACCTCCCCGCAGTGGCGGCCAGAATGTCGGCGGTCATCGCATCCGCCGTCTCGTTGTCCAAGTGCTCGGTCGGTTCGTCCAAAAGCAGAATCCGGTGATCGCCCAGCAACGCTCGGGCCAGCAACAGTCGTTGACGCTGGCCACCGGAGAGACCCGACCCGTCCTCGCCGACCCGATCCGACAGGTCCACATTCTCCAGCCCGGCCCGCCCCAATGCAGCACGCAGGTCGTCGTCGGTGGCTTCGGGAGCCGCGACACGCAGATTGTCGGCAACCGTCGTGTCGAACACGTAGGCGTCCGACAACATGCCGCCGATGGCCCTGCGGACATCGTCGCCACGCAACTGTGTCAAGTCGACCAGATCGACACCACCGAAGGTGACCGTTCCCTGCGCGATCGGTGTGAAACGGACCAACGCCGACAGGAGCATACTTTTGCCCGCGCCCGACGGACCCACGATAGCGATCCGCCGCCCCGACGGTAGATCCAACGTCACTCCGGCGCCCTCGTCCACACGTCCCGGCAACCGGGGGCGCACATCCCACAGAGTCAACCGAGAGTCGCCGGTCGGCAACGAGACCGGCTGATCCGGGTCCGGCACCACAGCGGGCTCGTCCAACAACGCCACAACCCGGCGGACCGAATCCGTCACCTCCGTAAAACGGCCGGCAGCCTGCGGCAACGGCGCCACCGCTTCAAAGGCGACCAACACGGTCAACGCCAACACCGCCGTCATCACGCCGAGGTCGGGCGCCGACAAGAAGACACCGATCACAGTGAAAGCGGCGGTGACGCTACCGGCCAACGTCACGGTCGCCGCGATCAGCGCGTCCTGCCGCTGGGCACCCGACAACCGCGCCGCCTCCGATTCGGCGACCTGAACCGCCTGCGCGGTGGCACCGTAAGCGGCGAGGTCGGCAGCACCCCGCACCAGATCCGACGACGCATCGGCCAACCGGGAACGCAACCGGGCGGTCCCACCGGCGCGAGCACGCGTCACCCGCATCGACAGCCACGGCAACAGCACCCCCGCCACCATCAGCCCCGCCACGAGGACCAACGCCGCTTCGGGCGCGAACACCGCCGTGAACCCGACCGTGGCCACGCCCACAACAACCGCCGTGACCACCGGATTCCACACCCGCAGAATCAGATCCTGTACGGCATCGACATCGGACACCAGCCGAGTCAACAGGTCACCACCGCCACGCAGCCGGGTATGCCCCGGAGCCAACGGTGTGATCGCACGAAAAACCGCGGCGCGGACATCGGCCAAAGCACGCAAAACCGCGTCATGACCGACAAGCCGATCGAGGTACCGAACCGTGCCCCTACCGATCGCGAAAGTGCGGACCGCGACGATCGCCACGGTCAACGACGTCAACGGCGGCTGATGCCACGCCTGAGCCAACAGCCACGTCGCCGTCGCGATCAAGGCGACACCGGCAAGCTCCGCCGCCCCCGCAACGACACCCGCCAGGCCGATTCGCGGCAAATGCGGTCGAACCAGACCGATCAAACGCCACAGCGGCGCCCTCACCGTGCTCATGACCCGACCTCCACGGTCGCCTTCACATCCACGGACCTCAACCGGCCGTCAACGATGCGCCACACCTCGTCGGCGGACTCCACCATCGCCGTGCGATGCGCGACCACCAACGCCGTCCGACCCGCCAAAAGGCCCGCCGTCGCCTCGGCGATCCTCGCCTCGCTGTACAGGTCAAGACCGGCGGTCGGCTCGTCCAACAACACCAGTCGACAATCCAGCACATGAATGCGCAAAAACGCGCGCGCCAACGCGATACGACGACACTGACCGGCCGAAAGACCGAAACCGGCGTCACCAAGCCGAGTATCGAAACCGTCGGGAAGCTCGTTGACGAACTCCGTCGCGAACGCGGCGTCCGCAGCCGCCCGCACGGCAGCCGCGTCGGCATTCGGCTGCCCAAGCCGAATATTGTCGGCCACACTCATCGCGAACAGGTGCGGTCGCTGCGGCACCCACGCCATCGACCCCAGCCACGCATCCGGCAACGCCCGATCCGACGGTTTCCGGTGGTCACGGATCCGACCCGACGACGCAAGCTCGACATCGCCGTCGTCCACAGGCGCAAACCCGAGGACCGCCCTCAACACCGTCGACTTGCCGGCCCCGCTGGGGCCCACCAACGCCACGGTGCTGCCACGCTCCACCACAGCCGACAAGCCCGTCAGCGCGCGCGTGGACCGTCCCGGATAGGTCACCGAGACGTTATCGAAGGTCAGGAACGGTGAACCGGTCACCCGCGATGTGCGGGGGCCTCCAACCTCCGCCCCTATTTGGATCGTATCGCTTGTCACGTATGGCTTGTCCAGTGTCGTTTTCAACGGCCGGGCACGGTCGTCCGCCGGTGGAGTCGGCTGTCGCGGTGGGCCGATATCGGTCTGTGTGTCGCCGTCCGCCTGTGGATAACCGTCGGCCGGTGCCAGACCAGGTGTCGGTTGCCCGACCGTCTCGGCTCCTCCGGGTTCCTTCTCCGCCGACGAAGCATGTTGCCTGTTGTGGAGGTCCATGGGGTCGTCCTCACTGTTGTCGGTGAGCGCGAATGCGCTACGGCAGGCGGCGAGGCCCTCCGCGGCGGCGTGGAACTGGGAGCCCATGCTGCGTAGCGGCACATAGACCTCGGGAACCAACAGCAAAACGAAGAACGCCGTGTACAGGTTCATCGTCCCGTTGAGCAGTTGAAGCCCTATGGGAACGGCGACCAGCGCCACCGAGAGCGCTGCAATGAGTTCCAAGGCCAGCGCCGACAGGAACGCAATCTTCAAGGTGTTCATGGTCGCGCCGCGGTAGCGGTCGGCGATGTCGCGCACCTCGGCGGCGGCCCTGCCTGCGCGACCGAACACGCGAGATGTCGAGAGCCCGGCCACGGCGTCGAGAAAGTGTCCGCCGAGCCGGTGGAGTCGGCTCCACTGCTGTTCGGTTTTAGCTTTGGTGTGCCATCCGATGAGGATGCCGAATATCGGCATGAGCGGAACGGTAAGGAGCACGACGACCGCCGAGGCCGCGTCGTTCCAGGCGAGCACGGCTATCGCGGTGACCGGGACGGTGGCGGCGAGGCACAGTTGTGGCAGGTAGCCGGTGATATAGGTGTCGAGTCCGTCCACACCTCGTGTGATGAGGGTGATGGCTTCGCCGGTGCGTTGTCCGCCGCGCCAACCGGGGCGCGCTGCGGCGAACAGTCGCTTCCGCAGCGCGGTTTTGACTTCGGCCGACGCGTGTGCAGCCGCCGCATTTTGGATCCAGGCGAGGACGCTTCTGGCCGTCGCGGCGACCGCGAACCAGATCAGGCCGTCGATCATGCCCGGCGATGCGAAGCCGTCAAGGACGGCCGCCGACACGGCTTTGGCCAGTGCAGCCGCCTGAGCGACGATGAGTGCGGCGGCGACGGCGGCCAGGAGGCCGCATCGACGCAGGTAGCGAGCCAGCGACGGCAATCGTCGCAGCATCACGGGGTCCACGGGACGCATGACAGTTATTCTACGCCCCGTAGAAGATAGGTCGTCACGGCGCCCGTTGCGACCACCGCGCCGCCGCCGGGAAGACCGACGAAGACAAAATGCCGATGTCGCCGAACACCTCGAAGGAGGGCTCGAACCGCGTACGTCCGCCGGGACGTCGCGCATTTCGTCTGGAGCGGATACATCTCCCCGACCTTCAAGCACCGATCCGGTGCGCCACACTTCTGGCTTTTCACCCCGCGTACCTGTAGCTTTGCTACTCATGAAGGCCGACGCGCTACGCGGACATCTCGACGCGATGCTCCTGGCGATTCTCGAATCGGAATCGCTCCACGGCTACGCCGTCATCGAAGCCCTCAAACAACGCAGCGGCGGTGAACTCAACGTTCCCACGGGCACCGTCTACCCCGCACTCCGTCGCCTGGAACGCAATGGTTTCCTCCGCAGTGGCTGGAGCAACGTCGGTGGACGGGAACGCCGCACGTATTCGTTGACCGACGCAGGAGGACGGGAACTCGCCACGCAACGGGGCCAGTGGCGTCACACCGCGAGCACGATCGCCGCCGTGTTGGGCACCGGCTGACCTCAGGTCGCCAGCCGGGCGGCGCGACCCGCCGTCCGAAGACAACGCCACGCCAGCCAGGCCAAGTACACCCCCGGCGCCGAGTACAAGACCATCCACACAACGCCGACCGCACCGGTGGACGTCGACTGCGGTTCGAACAACATCGCCACCAGCCAGCCCACACCGGTGGCGACCACTACGTGAGCACCGATCCCGTACCCCACGACCTGCCCCAGTCGGGCCCTGAAGTGGAACCGTCCTATACCGAAACCCATGGCCAGCAGGACTCCGACGGCGATGAGGCTCCCCGCCCACGCCTGTGCATCGAGCAGCCATGCAAGTACGAAGGTGTACTCGGGTGGCCGCTCATACGGCAACGGCGAATTCGACCATTGGACACGACTGACGACCTCGGTGACCGGCGCCGAGACGGCCAGGAAACCCAAGGCGAGCCGTGTCTGTCTGGACGCCAGCTCCACCTGAAACTCCGGTGCCAGCGCGACCGGGTCACCGAATTCGGCTAGAGCGTGACGAGTGGCCTCGGCAGGCGGCAGTCCGCTTGCTCGGTAGGCGTCGGCGGTGTCGACGAGGCCGTGCCGAACCTCCCGAAGAAGATCGGACCTGGTGCGCCTGGATCCGTCCAGTCGCCGCGCCAGTTCCGCGACACGATCGTCGATCAGGTCGTGATCAACGTCGAAGGTCATCGTCTCACCGCCTTTCGACCATACATACCAGTCGGAACGGCGCGCCGCCTCCGGGAGAACCCTGAAACGATGCCGACACAGGAAAAAGTCCTCTGGGAATTCTCGTTCCCAGAGGACTTTTGACAGATGCCGTCGTCGACCGATCGGGAAAATCGGCCCACCCTCGGCTTACGCGTTGGGGTTGTAGTTCGTGCCGATGCCGGTGTCCTGGCGGTTGTCGTTGTCGTCGCCGTAGACGACGGTCTCCATGACGCCGTCACCGTCGGTGTCGGTCAGGGTCACATCCGCGATGCCGTCACCGTCTTGGTCGATGATCTGGGTGTCGACAACACCGTCACCGTCGGTGTCCATGGTGAAGGAGTCCAAGGTGCCGTCGCCGTCGGTGTCCACCGCGACGGTGTCGATGAAGCCGTCGCCGTCGGTGTCGGCAACGATCTGGTCCACAACGCCGTCACCGTCGGTGTCGGTCTGAATCTCGTCGATGTAGCCGTCGCCGTCGTTGTCGATCAGCTGCGAGTCCAAAACGCCGTCGCCGTCCGTGTCGGCGAAGATCTCACCGTCGGC
>DXGR01000080.1 GCA_019113825.1 Candidatus Stackebrandtia excrementipullorum
ACACCTCGGTGGTCATCACGACCACCGGCGCTTCCCCGTTGATCACGGTGTCACCGGTTAGCAGACCCACGTTCTCCTCGCCGTGAAGACGACGCAGGTCGTGAAACTTTTGGTTCGACAACGCCTTGATCGGCGTCGTATAGAAGCATTTCCGACCCGACGCCAACGCGAGGTGAACCGCGAACTCCCCGACGACGGTCTTACCGGCGCCGGTGGGAGCGCACACGAGTACTCCTCCACCGTCTTCAAGCGCCTCGCAGGCACGCTGTTGAAAGTCGTCTAGGCCGAACGGGTAGTCGGCTGCGAAAGCGGTCAGTTCCGGATATACCGCCCTGTGACGGGACGCGGCGTACCGTTCGGCGGGAGTGGTCATACACAAAGCCTAATGGCCGCGTCCCAAGACCGCCGCAGCAGCCGCACGGCGAGCCCGGTGCCAAGTGCCGAGTTCGGCAGTCGTATTGTCCCAAGTGTGACACCCGACGACAGTGATGAAAGCAGGAGTCCTTCACCCGTTCGGCCCATTCGGGCAGTCATGTTCGACTTCCACGGGACCGTGGCCCAAGTCGAGTCGTTGACCAGATCGGTCGAGTTCGCGGCAGACAGATGCGGAGTGACGCTACCGGAGTACCGTTCCACGGTGTTGGCGGATGCGCTTGGTGCCCTGGGGTGGGTCGGCTCCGGCCTGCCCGCGAAGGTTCTACCGCACTTTGCCGCGGCGTGGGCGGACCGGGATCTGACGTCGATGGATCACCGGGAGGCCTTCGTCGGTTTGGCATCGCAGACGTCGGGAGCCTTCGACGGATTCGCCGAAGCAGTGTACGACCGCATGTGTTCTCCCGAGGGGTGGGTGGTCTACCCCGACACGATCCCGACACTTCGAACGCTCCGGGAAGCGAACATCCCGATCGCCTTGGTCAGCAACATCGGCTTCGATCTACGGCCTGTGGTCAAGCACCTCGGCTTCGACGATCTGATCGACCACTGGATCTTGTCCTACGAGATCGGATGGGCGAAACCCGAACCTGCGATATTCCGGGAGGCGTGCCTGCGGCTGGAGACCGATCCCGAAGAGTGCCTCATGGTCGGTGACTCGCTGGTCGATGCCGAAGCCAAGGATCTGGGGTGCCGGACGTATCTGCTGCCGCACACGCCTGCCGGTGAGATCGTCGGTTTGGACGCCGTGCCACGAATTCTCGGTTTGTGACCCACGGGAATCGCTGTTGTGGCGGAGCCGTGCCACTGTGATCCGTTGTCTGCCGCATCAAAGGAGCAAACAGCGCTGAAGTGTCGGCTCTCGGACATACCGACATGGTCACCGTAAGCGTGGGCGAGTCGGATTACGACCGCGCCACATGGCGGTTAACGGGAGGGCCGGGGGCGGCACACATCGTCGCATGTGGAAATAGACTCTCCTCTGGGCTTTCAGCCGGCCCGATGGGCACGTATGCCCGGAGGTGGCGTCGGCCGGGACCGTCGAAGTGGAGCCGGGAGGGGCGACGACCTCGTACCGCAATGAACTCCCGGACCGGCGCCCGTGGTCTTCGTCCAGGGCCCGTGGAGACGTCTCGTATGCACTATCCACGCAGAACCTTTCCGGCTGAACCGGCGCTGTCGGTTCGGCAACGCCGACGGACTTGGGGTAAGACGCCGCACCCTCCATCTTGTCGAGACGACGATTCCGTCATCGAGCCGTATCGCCGACCTCGACGGGGATGTTGAGGGAAGTCGACGACCTCAACCATTGGAAGCGGTCACTAGGCACACCGCCCCCGCTCACAGCCCTCGAGTAACGACTCGGTCACCATCGAAGAGGTTTCGCAGACAACGCCGGGATGTACGACCTTCTCCATCGTGCGATCCGTCCGCCCGCACAGCCGTCACACGACAACGGAGCCTACAGTCGGCTTCTTAAGCACGGCTATTGTGTCGATAGTAGAAAGTCCCTGCCATCGCGGCGAGCAACAGCATGCCGCCGGCCGCGAACAGTATGGCGTCGACGCCTGCGGCGGTTGAGTCGCCACGCGACTGCGTACCGCCGTGAGCCACGTTGAATTGCACGGTCCCCAATTCGTCGGCGTCTCGGTCACACTGCATGACCGCCAGATATGAACCCGGGGGTGTGTCCGCGGTAATGGTGAGTATTCCGCTGATCAGATTCTGGTCTCCGTCGACTTGTTCGAGTTGAACAAGCGGTTCACCGATGCTGTCGAGTTTGCCGTACCACATGGTGGCACTTGCGGAACCGTTATCACATGCACCGGTGATGGTGATGTCGTGGCCTGCCGCAACGGTTTGAGGAGAGACGGTCATGTTGGACACCTTCGCCGAAGCGGCCGGTGAAAGTACCGCCACCGCGGCGACCGCCCCGGCTGCCACGCCCGTCATCCAACGCTTCACTCCCATGGTGCAACTCCCCCATGACGCTCAGCTCACCGCATCAGTCCGCACGATGGAGAAGTTATCACGCAGCCGTGATCGAGAGCCGGTGATCGAGCGGAGTCGGCAGCTGCGACCACCGGCGCGAACGTCCTTTTCAGGCGTCCGTGTGAAGCACAGACACCGTCCTGTGGCACCGTTGTCGGTCCTGCTCGACGGCGGCGGCGTTGACACGGTCGTTGTACGTCACACGCCACCGCGCCGTATCCTCGCCACCGTTTCGGCTGTGCCGCCGCATCAACCGTGATTCGCGAAGATCCGCAGCCGCCTCTACGTACCACAACTGCGCGACGACGTCTGCAATCTCATTCCAGCCCGGCATGGTGCTGGCGAGGTAATTGCCCTCGGTGATTACCAGTCGTGCCCGTGGTTCCACCACATGGCGGGCTCCCACGGGTTCGTGAAGATCACGGTCGTAATCGGCGACGTAGATCGGATGGTCCATTTCCACGAGAAGCCGTCGCAGCAATGCGACGTAGCCCCACACGTCGAATGTGAAAACCGCGCCTTTACGACTGCGGTATCCGAGGTGTTCCAGCTGCACGTTCGACAGATGGAAGCCGTCAAGCGGCACGTATGCGGCAATGCCGTGCCCGTATCGCAGGTTCACATGCCGAACGAGTCGACGGGCAAGCGTCGACTTGCCGGATCCCGGCGGGCCCACCAACCCGAGGATCCCGCGACCGGCCGACGGTATGACGGCGGCCGCATCGGCCGCCAATTCGGCAATATCGTCTTCGTTGGTCACCAGCTGCCCAAACGTCAATCCGACGGCACGACCTGCGCCCCCAAAGGCAACAGTGACACCGGGATCATCTTGAAGTTGGCGATTCCCAACGGAATGCCTATGACGGTGAGACACAGGAACACCCCGGTAACCAGATGCTCCAACGCCAGCCACCAACCGGCCACGATGAGCCATATGACGTTGCCGATCACCGACATCGCTCCCGCATTCGGATTTCTCACAACGTCCCGCCCGAAAGGCCACAACGCGTAGCCCGCGATACGAAACGCGGCGATGCCGAACGGGATCGTGACTATCAGGAGGCAACAGACGATGCCCGCGATGGTGTAGCCGATTGCCAACCAGATACCGGACAGTACCAACCAGACGATATTCAAAACGGTTTTCATCCGTTGATGGTGACGTCTGAGAGTTGATCTTCGGCACTCGGGTTCCCCAAACGGAATGTCTCGGAATCGAGATACATTCGCCCGGAGTACGGGACTAAGACGAACCTCGCAAAGAGCAGACTTAATCAGCGTCGACGGCTCGCCCGGTACTTGGCCGTATTGCGGCCCATGCGTTCGTTTCCACGCTTGTAGTTACCGGTCCAGCGCGCCATGATCTCCTGGTCGTCGCCGAACTCGACCTCATCGAGGAACTCGGCGGCACGACCACCCCGCAGTCGAGTGGCGGTTGCACCGTGATGAGTGATCACAACGGTGCCGTCTTTCTGGGTCACATAATCAAAACCTGAAGGGTCGGGCATGGAATCGATTGTGCCCGACCCTTCAGACTCGTTCGCGAAAGGGTTCTTTCCGTCGGCGGGTAGCCGGGAGTGTGATCAGACGGCTGCTTTCAACGCGTCCACGCGGTCGGTGCGCTCCCATGTCATATCCGGCAGCTCACGACCGAAGTGCCCGTAGGCCGCGGTCGGGCGGTAAATCGGACGCAACAGGTTCAGGTCGCGAATTATCGCTGCCGGCCGCAAATCGAAGACGTTGTTGATGGCCGCCTCGATCTTCTCCACCGCGACGTTCTCGGTGCCGAAGGTCTCCACACGGATACTCACGGGGTGAGCCTTACCGATCGCGTACGCCACCTGCGTCTCGCAACGCTCCGCGAGACCGGCGGCCACTACGTTCTTGGCCACCCAACGCATCGCGTACGCCGCCGACCGGTCAACCTTCGACGGGTCCTTTCCAGAAAAGGCTCCACCGCCGTGGCGGGCGTAGCCCCCGTAGGTGTCCACGATGATCTTCCTGCCGGTGAGGCCCGCATCCCCCATCGGACCACCGATCTCGAAACGTCCGGTGGGGTTGACCAGCAACCGGAAGTCGCTGGTGTCGATGTCCACTTCACCAAGCTCGGCAGCCACCACGTGTTCGGCGATGTCGGGGGTCATCAACGTATCGAGCGCGATGTCGGGCGCATGTTGACTGGAGACGACGACCGTGTGCAGTTTCACCGGCTTCAAACCGTCGTACTCGATCGTCACCTGGGTCTTACCGTCCGGCCGCAGGTAAGGAACGGACCCTTCTTTACGAACGGTGGACAACCGCTGGGACATACGGTGAGCCAACGCAATGGGCAACGGCATGAACTCGGGCGTCTCACGGCACGCGAACCCGAACATCATGCCCTGGTCGCCGGCGCCCTGAAGGTCGAGATCGTCTCGCCCGGCGGACTCCTCGCGAGTTTCAAGTGCTTTGTCGACACCCTGCGCGATATCCGGGGACTGGGAACCGATCGATACGCTGACACCACAGGAGGCGCCGTCGAAGCCCTTCTTCGAAGAGTCATAGCCGATATCGAGAATGGTGTCGCGCACGATGTGCGGGATATCGGCGTACGCGCCGGTGGTGACCTCACCTGCCACATGCACTTGACCCGTGGTGATCAGGGTTTCCACCGCGACACGGCTTGTCGGGTCTTGAGCCAGCAACGCATCCAGCACGCCGTCACTGATTTGATCGGCGATCTTGTCGGGGTGGCCCTCGGTAACCGATTCCGAGGTGAATAGACGACGTGACACGGTGCTCCTAGATTGTTCTGACGGTGGATGACGTTCCTGAGTCTAACCACCAAGACGACATGCGGTTTCACACTGCCCGCCCACGTATACCGACGGGGTCACGTCAGTCTTTCGACCACCGCGTCGAGGATCGCATCGGCGATTTCGTCCTTGCCCGCGGACGGAACCTCGACCGGATCACCATCCCCCAACAAGGTCACCGCGTTGTCGTCGGTGCCAAATGCTTTGTCGGGGCCGACCTCGTTCAGCACCACCAGATCCGCATTCTTGGCGGCACGTTTCGTCATCGCGTTGGCCAGACCGTTGTGTGTCTCGGCGGCGAAGGCGACGAGCAGCCTGCCGGGTTTTTTGCGACGGCCGAGATCGGCCGCGATGTCGGCGTTGGCGACCAGTTCCAACGTCATTTCGGAATCGTCTTTCTTCGACTTCTTGATCTTGGACGAGGAGTACTCCCTCGGCCTGAAGTCGGCGGGGGCAGCCGCCATGACCACGACGTCGGCATGTTCGGCGGCCTTCAAGGTCGCCGTGTGCAACTGCGCGGTGGTGGTGACCTCGACCAGCTCGGCGCCGGCAACCGGGGACAACGCCACATTCGCCGAGACCAATGTCACACGAGCTCCACGGGCAAGGGCGGCACGGGCCAATGCGTAGCCTTGCTTTCCGCTGGACCGGTTACCGATGAACCGCACCGGATCGAGCGGTTCACGGGTGCCGCCGGCGGTGACGACCACATGCCGGTCGGTCAAATCGGGGGCGACATCACCGCGACGCAGAAGAGTCGTTGCGGCGGCGAATATTTCCTGCGGGTCCGGCAGACGGCCCTTTCCGGTGTCGGCACCGGTCAATCGGCCCACCGCCGGCTCCACGATGACATGGCCTCGGCGACGGAGAGTCGCAACGTTCTCGACCGTGGCGGGGTTTTCCCACATTTCGGTGTGCATCGCAGGCGCGAAAAGGACCGGGCCCTTCACCGTGAGCAACGTATTGGTGAGCAGGTCGTCGGCGCGTCCGGTGGCCGCCCGAGCCAAAACATCGGCGGTCGCCGGAGCGACCACGACGAGATCCGCTTGACGTCCCAGCCGGACGTGAGGAACGTCATGGACGGACTCGAACACCTCGGTGTGCACCGGCCGCCCCGACAGGGCGGCCCACGTCGCCTCACCAACGAAATTCAGAGCTGCGCGGGTTGGCACGACGGTCACCGAGTGCCCCGACTCGGTGAACAGCCTCAACAATTCGCAGGCCTTGTAAGCGGCGATACCTCCGGAAACGCCGAGAACAATCTCAGGACGTGAATCCGCGTGACCGTCCAACGACACGCACCTTTCAACGGCGCCTAGGCGAAGACCTCATATAACAAAGGGCGATCACCTGGACCAGGTGATCGCCACTTTCAATGACTATGCGTCGGAGCCGGACTCCAGCGGCTCGGTGACCAGAAGGCCCTCGTCGATTTCGCGCAGTGCGATCGACAACGCCTTCTCCTGCGGAGTGGTCTCCACGAGGGGACCGACGTACTCGAGCAGTCCCTCACCAAGCTGGCTGTAGTAGGCGTTGATCTGACGGGCCCGCTTGGCCCCGTAAATGACCAGCTGGTACTTCGAGTGAGACTTCTCCAGCAGATCGTCGATGGGCGGCTTGGTAATGCCGACGGGGTCGGCGGTGGTTCCAGACACGCGTTTTCAGCCCTCTACACAGGTTGGAACGAAGTATTCAGTGATTGGTCGCCGGGCAGGCTGCAGACGACTGGACCGGCGAACCGAGCAAGCTTACCAGCTCCTCGGTGGCCTGCTCGACCGAATGATTGACGATCGTGTGATCGAACTCGGATTCAGCGGCAAGCTCCTCCTCTGCCAAAGTCAACCTTCGTTTAATGGTTTCGGGGTCTTCGGTTCCGCGCCCCTTCAGCCGTCGGACGAGCTCATCCCAACTGGGAGGAGCCAGGAAGACAAGTTGAGCCTGAGGCATGGCTTTGCGCACCTGCCGTGCCCCTTGGAGGTCTGCTTCCATGACGGCCGGGTATCCCTGCGACAACCGGTCTTCGACCGGACCGCGCGGGGTGCCGTAGAGATTGTTCGCGTACTGCGCCCACTCAAGGAACTGACCGTCACCGGCGAGTTTCTCGAAGTGAGCACGATCGTAGTAGTGGTAGTGAAAACCGGGAATCTCGTCGGGCCGTGGCGAACGCGTGGTGGCGCTCACCGAGAACCATACCCACGGGTATCGTTCTCGGATGAGCGCCTTCACGCTGCCTTTGCCGACACCTGACGGACCCGAGAGAACCGTCAGGCGTGCCGCCGAATAGCGGTGTTCGTCAAAGCTCACGTGTTTTTTCTACCGGACGACTATGCGTCGCCGTCGGCGAACTCGGCAAGAAGAGCCTGCCGCTGGTGTTCTCCGAGTCCCCGCAGGCGGCGGGTGTCGGCGATCTTGAGCTTTTCCATGATCTGGACGGTGCGCTTGTCCCCGATACCAGGAAGAGCCTTAAGTACAGCGGTGACCTTCATCTTGCCGGAGATGTCGTCTTCCGAAGCGGAGGCGAGAACGTCGGCCAGCGACAGCTCACCGGTCTTGAGCTTGCTCTTCAGCTCAGCGCGGGCCTTACGAGCGGCCGCCGCCTTTTCCAAGGCTGCGGCGCGCTGCTCAGGCGTGAGTTGCGGGAGCGCCACGGGGTCTCCTAGGGTGAGGTGATTGTCTATTAAGGACTATGCAGAGGGCCCGAGCTCGTCGGCCCCTCCCACAAGCTGGATTAATAACCCAGCGCCGGAAACGTAACCACACGACCAAAGACGCCGCAACTCGGGGTACGTGCCAATCTTGGACGGTATCGGCCCAGGCTACGGCCTCAGGGCCTCGCCGCACTGCTCCGCAAGGGTTCTCGCAACGGCGCGGAGCCTGTCCACAGATGGGCCATGACGTGCGATTTCCCTTGAGTACGAGGGGATCGCCAGATCCGTTGCCTCACCGAGAACCCGCTTCAAGTCGGCAGGTTTACCGCCCTGGGTTCCCATGCCCGGCACCAGTATCGGACCGGCCAATCGCGACAGGTCGTGAGCTGCTTCACCGACACTACCGGTGGTATGCGTGATTCCATATGTTTTCTGACGCTCCACCGGAACGGCCTGTGATCGACATGCTCCGACAGTTGCTCCGACGACGACCCCCAGTGAACCCAGTGGACGCCTGCTCGCGTTAAGGTTGCCCACCTCGTCGATGATGGATTGGGCGACCGTGCGTCCATCCTTGCGGCGAGCACGCTGTACCGCATTGCCTTCGGGGTTGGAGGTCAACGCCAAAACGAAGACCCCCGCGCCGTGCGCATCGGCCGCTTCGAACATCGGCCGTAGGGAGCCCACCCCCAGGAAGGGAGTGGCGGTGACGGCGTCAACCGCCAACGGTGAAATCGGGTCCAGGTAGGCCTGTGCATACGCTTGCATCGTGGAACCGATGTCGCCACGTTTCGCGTCGAGCAGCACGAGCGTGCCGGCGCTTCGAGCCCGGGTCACGACCTTTTCCAAGACCGCCGTGCCCGCGGAACCGAACCGTTCGAAAAAAGCCGACTGTGGTTTCATGACCGCCACCTGACCCGCCAACGCGTCCACCAGGGTCATGCAGAAGTATTCGACACCGGAGATGTCGGTGTTCAAGCCCCAGGCACGCAGGGATTCGTCGTGCGGGTCTATGCCCACGCACAACGGGCCTCTATCGGCCAGGGCGGCCGAACAACGGGCCCCAAACGCCGGTTCAGCCATGACGGCCTCCATGCGATCGACGCGAACGTGGAACATGACGATTCTCCTGCGCACGTCGAACGGCTTTGGCAGCACGACGCACCAGTTTGGGCCCCGAATAGACAAAGCCCGTGTACAGCTGCACCAGGCTGGCGCCGGCGTCGACGAGTTCGGCGGCGTGACGCGGTTCGGTGACGCCGCCGACTCCGACAATCGGCAACCGGCCACCCGTCTCACGGTGCACAAACGACACGACGGGCTTGGCGATGTTGCGCAGCGGGCCACCCGACAGGCCTCCCGGCTGCGCAGCCCGCTCGATTTCGGTGCCCACCACACCGTCTCGGCCCAAGGTGGTGTTCGTGGCGATAACACCGGCAACGCCATGCGACATACACACCTCCAACGCCTGCGAGATGGCCGTTTCGGTCAGATCCGGAGCGATCTTGACCAGTACCGGTTTTCTCGGCCCTCCGGCCGAGAGCCGCGTGTCCTCCTCCTGAAGGGCGCGCAGCACGGCGCTCAGTCCTTCCGCGTCCTGAAGGTTTCTCAGTCCGGGTGTGTTGGGCGACGACACGTTGACGGCGAAGTAGTCGGCGAACCGGTACAGCTCGACAAACGATGCGGCGTAGTCCTCGGCGGCCTGTTCCAGCGGAGTCGACTTCGACTTTCCGAGACTGATACCAATGGGAATGGCGGGTTTCACACCCGAGGCCAGGCGTTTGGCCAACGCCTGGGCTCCGTCGTTGTTGAAACCCATCCGGTTGATCAAGGCTTTGCTTTCAGGCAACCGGTACAGACGTGGTCGCGGGTTACCGGGTTGAGCACGCCATGTGACCGTACCGATCTCCATGAACCCAAACCCCAGGCCAGGCCAGGTATGGACCGCCACGCCGTTTTTGTCCATGCCCGCGGCGAGTCCCACCGCATTGGGAAAGTCGATACCGAAAACCCGGCACGGGTCCTTGACCCGGTTGACCTTCCCCATCAGGTTGACCAACCAGGTCTGGCCGCTCAGGCCGCCAAGCCACGACAGCGTCTTTTCGTGTGCGGCTTCGGCATCGCCTCGACCCACACGAAACAGGACCGGACGAACCATGCGCTCGTATAGCATCATCAATCCTCGTTGAGAGCCACGTGCAGCGCCTGTAGAGGCTGCACGGTCAGATCACCACGAATCACGGCTTCAATGCCCATCACCGCGGCCGCCGCCCCCTGAATCGTCGTGATGCAGGGCGTGTCGGTGACCACTGCGGCGCTACGGATCTCGTAGCCGTCGGTCCGGACTCCCGCTGATCCCGCAGGTGTGTTGATGACCAACGCGAGTTCTCCAGACCTGATCAATTCAACCGTGTCACGCAAACCGGCGTCACTCTCGGGATCGGTGTGCCGCCGAGTCAGGGTGAACTCGATGCCGTGCCGACGGAGAACTTCGCCGGTACCGCGAGTGGCGTAAACGGTGAAGCCCAGGTCAACCAGCCGTTTCACGGGGAATACGACCGCACGCTTGTCTCGATCCGCCACCGAGACGAAGACTTTACCCCGAGTGGGAACCGCGCCGTATGTCGCCGCCTGGGCCTTGGCGTAGGCATGTCCGAACGCGGTGTCGATTCCCATCACCTCGCCGGTGGACTTCATCTCGGGGCCCAAAATGGCGTCGAGACCGCGACCTTCGACGGTACGAAAACGCTTGAACGGAAGGACCGCCTCCTTCACCGAGATCGGGGCGTTCGAGCCGAGGTTGCCGCCGTCACCGGCAGCCCGCAACATACCTTCGTCACGCAGGGATGCGATCGTGTCACCCACCATGATCCGCGTTGCGGCCTTGGCCAGTGAAACGCCGGTCGCCTTGGAGACGAAGGGCACCGTACGGCTCGCACGTGGATTGGCCTCCAAAACGTAAAGGACGTCGTCCTTGAGCGCATACTGCACGTTCAACAGGCCTCGTACACCGATTCCGTGCGCGAGCGCCTCGGTGTGTCGGCGGATCTGCTCAATCGTCGCCTGCCCCAATGTGATCGGCGGAAGTGCGCACGAAGAGTCACCGCTGTGGATCCCGGCTTCTTCGATGTGTTCCATGATTCCGCCGAGATACACCTGTTCTCCGTCACACAACGCGTCGACGTCGATTTCGATCGCATCGTCGAGGAAACGGTCCACCAGCACCGGATGTTCGGGGCTGATGTCGGTGGCTCGGGTGATGTAGGACTGGAGGTTGTCATCGTCGTAGACGATCTCCATACCACGGCCACCCAACACATAGGACGGCCTGACGAGCACGGGGTAGCCGATCTCGGCGGCGATGTCACGCGCCTCGGCAAAAGTGCCGGCCGTCCCGTGTTTGGGCGCAGGCAATCCCGCCTTACTGAGGATTTTGCTGAAGGCCCCTCGGTCTTCGGCCAGGTGAATGCTCTCGGCGGGTGTCCCCAACACCGGAACGCCTTCCCGGGTAAGACTACGCGCCAGGCCCAGGGGCGTCTGGCCGCCCAGCTGCACCACGACACCGATCACGCCCTGCCCCCCTGCGGCCAGACCGCTGGAGTGTTCGGCGTGATAGACCTCCAGGACGTCTTCCAACGTCAACGGTTCGAAATACAACCGGTCGGCGGTGTCATAGTCGGTCGACACGGTCTCCGGGTTGCAGTTGACCATGATCGTTTCGATGTCGCGTTCGCTTTCACGCAACGCGTTGACCGCGTGGACACACGAATAGTCGAACTCGATACCCTGGCCGATTCGGTTGGGACCCGACCCGAGAATGATCACCTTCGGCCTCGCCGACGGCACCACCTCGGTCTCCTCCTCATAGGACGAGTAATGGTACGGAGTGTGGGCGGCGAACTCGGCGGCACACGTGTCGACCGTCTTGTAGACCGGACGCAGTCCCAACCGATGCCGTAGCCGCCGTACACCGTCCTCACCGGCGAACTCCGGACGCAGCACCGCGATCTGATGGTCGGAAAAACCCGCGCGCTTGACGCGCCGCAACAGCGGAAGGTCCAACACCGCAGCGTCGGTAAGGTCGGCGCGAAGGCGCGACAGCTCTGCCAGTTCCTCGACGAACCACGGATCCATGCCCGAGACCTCGGTGACCTGTTGGATGGTCGCCCCCAGCCGCAAGGCCCGTTCCACCGTGTACAGCCGACCGTCGTGGCCGTACCGCAACAGTTCCAGAGTCGCCTCCAAATCGATCCCCTCGGGATCGGGACGCGTCCACAGGCCGGGCATCCCCGTCTCCGACGAACGCATCGCCTTCTGAAGCGCCTCGCCGAACGTGCGTCCCAACGCCATCGCCTCGCCCACCGACTTCATCGTCGTGGTCAAGGTGGCGTCGGCCCCCGGAAATTTCTCGAACGCGAACCGCGGCACCTTGACCACGACGTAGTCGAGTGCCGGTTCGAACGCCGCCGGTGTCGCACGGGTGATGTCGTTCGGGATCTCGTCCAACGTATACCCGATCGCCAGTTTGGCGGCGATCTTGGCGATCGGGAAGCCGGTCGCCTTGGAGGCCAACGCGCTCGACCGGGAGACCCGTGGGTTCATCTCGATCACAACGATCCGCCCGTCCTTCGGGTTGACCGCGAACTGAATGTTGCAACCCCCCGTGTCGACACCCACCTCGCGGAGCACAGCGATCCCAAGATTCCGCATCCGCTGGAACTCGGTGTCGGTCAGCGTCATGGCGGGCGCCACGGTGACCGAGTCACCGGTGTGGACCCCCATCGGGTCGACGTTCTCGATGGAGCAGATAACCACGACGTTGTCGTTGCGGTCGCGCATCAGCTCCAGCTCGTATTCCTTCCAGCCCAGAACGCTCTCTTCGATCAGAACCTCACCGGTCGGGCTTTCGACCAGTCCCAGACCCGCTATACGGTCGAGATCGGCCTGGTCGTACGCCATACCCGAACCGAGACCACCCATGGTGAAACTTGGTCGTACCACCACGGGAAGTCCCAGTTGTGTGACCGTGTCGTGGACCTCCTCCATCGAACGGCAGACGGCGCTACGCGGGACCTCTCCCCCGACATTCGCCACAACCTCCTTGAACAGCTGACGGTCTTCGCCGCGCTGAATGGCGGTCACGTCCGCACCGATCAGCTCGACACCGTACTTGTCCAAGACGCCGGAGGCGTGCAGGGCCATCGCCGTGTTGAGAGCCGTCTGACCGCCCAGCGTCGCCAGTATCGCGTCGGGCCGCTCCACGGCGATCACCTGTTCGACGAACTCCGGTGTAATGGGTTCGATGTAGGTGGCGTCGGCGAACTCGGGGTCCGTCATGATCGTCGCCGGGTTGGAGTTGACCAGACTGACCCTGATGCCCTCCGATCGCAGAACCCGGCACGCCTGCGTTCCGGAGTAATCGAACTCGCAGGCCTGCCCTATCACGATGGGGCCCGACCCTATGACGAGTACATGTTCGATGTCTTCCCGTTTAGGCACTGTTTCCCGCCTTCGTTGTCGCTCCCTCTATCAGCTCGACCAACCGGTCGAACAGATAGTCGGCATCGCGCGGCCCCGCCGCGGCCTCAGGGTGGTATTGGACTGAAAAGGCCGGAAAGTCCAGCCCTCGGACGCCTTCGACAACGTTGTCGTTGAGGCAGATGTGTGTCACCTGTGCACGGCCGAACTCGGTGTCGAACGGGGTGAACACGGGGCGGCCGTCGGTCCCGGTTCGCGGCGAAAGCCCTGCCGGTTTGAGGGCGAAACCGTGGTTGTGCGCGGTGATCTCGACTTTGCCCGTCGTCAAATCGATCACGGGCTGGTTGAGGCCGTGGTGACCGTATTTCAGTTTGAACGTCTCCAGACCCAGCGCGCGGCCGAGAATCTGGTTGCCGAAACAGATCCCGAAGACCGGAATTTTCTCGGCGAGCAAACGTCTGGTCAACTCGACCTGCGCTGTCGCCGTGGCGGGGTCACCCGGCCCATTGGACAAAAACACCGCGTCGGGCTGCACCGTCAAAACATCCTCGAAGGACGAACCGGCCGGCAACACGTGCGTTTCGATCCCCCGGTGCGCCATACGACGAGGCGTGTTGCGTTTGACCCCGAGATCAAGCGCCACGACCGTGTAACGTTTCGCCCCGATCGACTCGACCACATAGGGCTGGCCGGTCGTCACCTCCGACACCAGTTCCGAACCCGACATCCTCGGTGATCCGGTGACCTTCGCCAACAGGCTTTCTGCATCGGTGTCACGGCTGGAGATCCCTGCTCGCATCGCGCCGTGTTCCCTCAAGTGCCGAGTGAGCGCACGGGTGTCGACCTGGCAGATACCCACGATTCCCTGACCGGACAGTTCGTCCTCCAGCTCACCTTCGGACTGCCAGTTGGAGGCCACGTGCGCCGGTTGTCGAACAACAAGCCCGCTCACCCAGATGCGATCGGATTCGTTGTCCCGCGCATTCACACCGGTGTTTCCGATGTGCGGCGCGGTCATCGTGACGATCTGCCGGTGATACGAAGGGTCTGTCAACGCCTCCTGGTAACCGGTCATGCCCGTGGTGAAGATCGCCTCCCCAAAGGTTTCGCCCACCGCTCCGTAGGCCTCACCGTGAAAGGTCCGGCCGTCCTCCAGAACAAGGATCGCGTCGGCTCTTCTCGTCATCGTTTCAGCCCTTCGGTCAACATGCCGTCCAGAACGGTCGGTTCGCCTCGCAAAAATGTCGCGCGGACCATGCCGGGAAGCGTCATTCCCGCGTATGGCGTGTTTCGGCTGGGCCCGGCCAACTTTGCTCCGTCAACCGTCCATCGGGCTTCGGGGTCGATCAACGTCACGTTCGCCACAACACCCGGCGCCGGGTCCAGCCCGTGGTCTGACAGGCCGGCGATACGTGCCGGTTTACGGCTCATACGTTCGGCGACACCGTCCCAGTCCAGTGCTCCCGACCGAACCATGGTTTCAACTACAATGGACAAGGCGGTCTGGAGGCCCATCATGCCGGGTCTGGCAGCGCCCCATTCACACTCCTTGTCCTCCAAAGCGTGCGGGGCGTGGTCTGTGGCAACCACGTCGATCACGCCTTCGGCCAGACCGCGCCTCAGTGCCTCCACGTCCGCAGCGGTACGCAGCGGCGGATTCACCTTGTACACGGGGTCGTACGTGGCGGCCAATTCATCGGTCAACAGGAGATGGTGCGGGCACACCTCCGCGGTGACCCGCCAGTTGTTCCGCTTCGCCCATCGCAGAATCTCAACGCTTCCGGCAGTCGAGACGTGGCACACGTGCAAGCGTGATCCCACATGTCCGGCCAGCAGCGCATCACGGGCGATGATCGCTTCCTCGGCCACCGCGGGCCATCCGGCCAGACCGAGTTTCGCCGATACGACGCCCTCGTGCATCTGTGCGCCGACGGTCAACTTCGGGTCTTCGGCGTGCTGTGCGATGACACCGTCAAAAGCCTTCACGTATTCCAGAGCCCGTCGCATGAGGCGAGAGTCCGATACGCAATGACCGTCGTCGGAGAACATTCTGACCTTGGCCGCGGAGGTGGCCATCGCCCCCAGCTCGGCCAATTGCTCACCGGCCAGCCCCACGGTCACCGCACCGATCGGCTGTACGTCGACGTAGCCGGCATCACGTCCAAGGCTCCATACCTGCTCGACGACCCCGGCGGTGTCGGCCACCGGATCGGTATTGGCCATGGCGCATACGGCGGTGAAGCCTCCGAGCGCGGCGGCCGCGCTGCCCGAGGCGACTGTCTCCGCGTCTTCTCTACCGGGCTCGCGTAGATGCGTGTGCACATCAACCAGGCCCGGCAACATGACGAGTCCGTCTGCGTCCACGACGGAGGCCGAACCACCGTCGAGGCGGTCACCGATCTCGGCAATGTGTCCGTCCCTGATCAAGACGTCCACCGGTTCGGCACCCAACAGGGACGCGCCCTTGATCAGCCAGCCGCTCATGCGGTGGTTCCCCTCTCACCCGAAAGCAGTAGATACAACACGGCCATGCGAACCAGCACCCCGTTGGTCACCTGATCGACGATCACCGACCGGGCCGAATCGGCCACTTCGGCGGCGATCTCCATGCCACGGATCATCGGACCCGGATGCATCACGATCGCGTCGTCGTGCAGCCGCGCCAACCTCACGGCGTCCAAGCCGTACCGCCGGCTGTATTCGCGCACCGACGGAAAGAAGGAGTCGTTCATGCGTTCGGCCTGAACACGCAACATCATGACCACGTCGCAGTCGGCCAAAGCCGTGTCAAAGTCGTACGACACGTCAACAGGCCAGGCGGACACCCCCACCGGCAGCAGTGTCGGTGGCGCCACGAGTGTGATCCGGGCGCCGAAGGTCGACAGCAGGGCCACGTTCGACCTGGCGACACGACTGTGGAGAATGTCCCCCACGATCGCCACCTTGAGCCCCTCCAACCGGCCGAAACGGCTGCGAATCGTATAGGCGTCGAGAAGCGCCTGAGTGGGGTGCTCGTGCGTGCCGTCACCGGCATTGATCACGCTTCCTTCAAGCCAACCGGTCAACCGCTGAGCCGCACCGGAGGCACCGTGGCGGATGACGACACCGTCCGCCCCCATGGCCTGCAGCGTCAACGCGGTGTCCTTGAGGCTTTCGCCCTTGTTGACGCTGGACCCCTTCGCCGAGAACGTCACCACATCGGCGGACAACCTTTTGGCCGCGGCCTCGAACGACACCCGCGTGCGAGTGGAATCCTCGTAGAACAGATTGACGACGGTGCGCCCACGAAGTGTCGGAAGTTTGCGAACCTCGCGGTTGCTGATCGCCGCCGCCATCCCGTCGGCGGTATCGAGCACCAACGTCGCGAAGTCACGGTCCAGATCCGCGGCGGACAACAGATGGGAGATCACCCCGCGCCCCCCGACAGCTCGACGGAATCGACTCCGTCGTGCTCGTTGAGCCGAACCGAAACGGTTTCGCGCGCCGCCGTGGGAATGTTCTTGCCCACGTAATCGGCACGAATCGGCAGCTGGCGGTGGCCTCGGTCCACCAGCACCGCCAGCTGGACCTGAGACGGACGCCCAAGGTCGTACAACGCGTTCAAGGCCGCGCGAACGGTTCGCCCCGAATACAACACGTCGTCGACAAGAATCACACGTTTGTCATCCACTCCGGTCGCCGGAACATCGGTGGGACCCAATGCTCGGGCACCACGACGCCGCAGGTCGTCCCTATACAACGTGACGTCAAGCGCCCCATGGGAGACATCGACTTCTTCGAACGTGGTGATCCGCTCGGCCAACCGGGCGGCCAGCCCGACACCCCTGGTCGGGATCCCCAACAACACGGTGTCCGAAGCACCACGTGTCTTCTCGAGAATTTGATGGGCTATACGGTCGATCACTCGCGAGATGTCCGAACCGGACAATATTTCTCGGACAACGGAGGGCTGCCCTTCCTGATCGTGGGCACGACGTGCCACATCGACCTCCTTCCCCGCCTCACTGGACGGTCCGTTAAAGAATGGCCGCGACGAAGCGTACCTCGCCAAGGACCGAGGACGATTACAGGATCAACCCAGAGTAAGGGCGTTTTGGCCCCATTTAAACCCGTCTTGCCCTAAATTTCGATCACGCACGGTGAGAATTGTGCCGACCCCCACTTGCACCGGTTTCACCCATCGCCTAGAGTCACGCTGCGTAGCCAGAAACCGGTTACGTCTCATCCCCCATATCCTGGAGTACATCGAATGGCTTCGTCCCCCGAGTACGCGAAATTCCTCGGAAACCGCTTGCGCGACATCCGTATCCAACAGGGCCTGTCCCTGCAGGGCGTCGAAGACAAGTCCGGCGGCAAGTGGAAGGCCGTCGTCATCGGTTCATACGAGCGCGGCGATCGGGCCATCACCGTTGCGCGGCTGGCCGAACTCGCCACCTTCTACCGCGTGCCGGTTGCCGAACTTCTTCCCGACGGTGCCCCGCTCCCGGTGGAGCCGGGCAGCAAGCTCACCCTTGACCTTGCCGCCCTGTACGACCACAGCTCACCGGAGCTGACACACGTCGCCCGCTACGCCCGCGGAATCCAACAGCGTCGCGGCGACTACAACGGCCGGATCCTCTCGATTCGCGCCGACGACCTGGCGGCTTTGGCCATCATCTACGACACCACCCCGTCGTCGTTGCTGGAAAAGCTCAGCGAACTCGGTGTGCTCATTTCCGACCCCGCCAAGTTTTTTGCCGAACTGAAAGACGCCGAATAGGTTCTTTCGGAGCGATCGCAAGCGGCCACCCCCGGGCACATCCGCCGCGATCACACGAAAGCCGCCCCGAAACGCAGGAGATCGGGGCGGCTTTATCGTGCAATGACCGGGTGAGGCATACCGAAGCTTTCCGGCTCGCCCTCGGTTTCGATAATCGCATATGCGAGCGCGCAGGGCGCTTAGCGAGTGTGGCCGTTGATTTTCGCAATGCCGTCGAGAACTCCGTTTATAAAGGACGGAGAATCCTCGCCACACAGCACATCGGCGATCTTGACCGCTTCGCTGATGACGACCGCGTCGTCGACCGACTCGTCGTTGTACAGCAATTCGTAGGCGGCAACCCTCAGGATATTGCGATCTACCGCCGGGAGTCGGTCCAGAGTCCAGCCTTCCAAATACGCGGCGATGGCGTCGTCCACCGCGTCCAAGTGGTCTGCCACCCCGTTAACCAGCTTCATCGTGTACTCGGGAATGCCCGCCATCTGCGCGTCGCGCATCGCCAATAGCCGACGCGCCTCCAACACCCGCGTGATGGGCTCGTCGCGCTGTTCCGCCTCGTATAGGACGTCGACGGCCCGTTTACGTGCTTTACGGCGAGCCGGGAATCTCGCCAGAGACTTCTCCGACACGTTATGCGCGACTCAGGTATTTGCCGTCCCTGGTGTCCACCTTGATCTTCTCACCCGTGGTGATGAACAGGGGAACCTGGACGCTGGCACCGGTCTCGAGCGTGGCGGGCTTTGTGCCGCCCGAGGAGCGGTCTCCCTGCAACCCGGGCTCGGTGTGAGTGATCTCCAACTCGACGGATGCGGGCATCTCGACGTACAGGGGCGTGCCTTGGTGAATGCCGACGACCACCTCCGCCTCCGGCAGCAGGTAGTTGCTCGCGTCGCCGACGATCTCGGCCATGACCGTGATCTGGTCATAGGTGTCGAGGTCCATGAAGATGAAGTCCTCGCCGTCGGCGTACAGGTACTGCATCGTCCGCTTGTCAACGGTGGCCGTGTCCACCTTCGTGCCGGCATTGAAGGTCTTGTCGACGACCTTGCCCGACAGCACGTTCTTCAAGGTGGTCCGGACAAAGGCACCACCCTTTCCGGGCTTGACGTGCTGGAATTTCACTACGGTCCACAGCACGCCGTCAAGGCTGAGCACCATGCCGTTTTTCAGGTCGTTCGTGGTTGCCATCGTGTTTAAGTTCTTCCTGCCGTGAGGTTGAAAGGCGACGAACAAGTGTACCGATAGACGGCAGAGGCTTCGCAGCGCACCAGGGTACCGGCGCGCGCGGCGATATCGCACACATTCCAGGTGTGTGCCTGTCTCGGTGATCACAACCGGGCTAGATTGCAGCAATGTGGTTGCCACAGGCACCGCCTGCGCCCTTCCACATCCTCACGTCCTGAAAGTCGTCGCCATGACCGTCATCGACAATCCACCGGCGCTCAATCGCCCTCGTTCTCCCATGCTCGGCCTCATCGTCGTCGGTCTACTCCTCGCGGCTCTCAACCTACGTACGGCGGTTACCAGTATCGGTCCCGTCCTGTCCGAGATTCAAAACGGCCTGAGCATGTCGTCGACCGTGGCCGGGGTGTTGACCACTCTGCCCGTCATCTGCTTCGCCGCGCTCGGCGGCCTCACGCCGGCACTGGTCAGGCGATTCGGCGACCGTTCGGTATTGCTCATGGCGCTGCTGGCGATGGCCGTGGGATTGATTGTTCGAGCCTGCGTCTCCTCGGTTGCGGTGTTTCTGCTGGCTTCGGGCTTCGCCCTGGCGGGAGGAGCCGTCGGCAACGTCGCCATCCCCACGATCGTCAAACATCATTTCCCCGATCGGGTGGGGGCCCTCACGACCGCCTACTCGGCGGCACTGGCGGTGGGCGCAATGTTGGCGGCGTCGTTGACCGTGCCACTGGAGAACCTGACCGGCGAATGGCGGTGGGCCCTGGGCCTGTGGGCGGTGCTGGCAGTGGTGGCGATGCTTCCCTGGTTGTTTCTACCCAAAACCGAACGCGCCACCACACCGACGACCACCGACGACCGTATTCGCGGCGTGGCTCGCAGCCGCCTCGGCTGGATGACGATGATCGCCTTCGGAACACAGTCGATCATCGCCTACGTGATGTTCGGCTGGCTTCCGGAAATGATGCGCGGCCACGGCTACTCCGCCGCCCAGGCCGGCGTCATGTTGGGCGTCTTCACCGCTATCAGTATCCCGATCTCGATCATCATCCCCGTGATGGCGGCACGCCGGCCGACTCAGCACCACCTCCTGGTTGTCTTGTGCAGCTCCTACTTCGTCGGACTGCCGGCCATGTGGCTCGGCGGGTACTCGATAATCACCTGGATCGGGCTGGTGCTGGTAGCCGTGGCCATGGGCACCTTCCCACTGCTTCTCACGTTGTTCGTCCTTCGTACCCGCACGTCCGCCGGCACCGCCGCCCTCTCCGGTTTCGCTCAGGGCGGGGGGTACCTGCTCGCCGCTGCGGGACCATTGCTGGTCGGGATTCTGTACGACGCGACCGGCGACTGGTCGGCGGCCTTCGTGATTCTCCTGGTAACGGCAGCGGTGCATATGGTCGCCGGATGGACGACCGTCGGCGACCGGTTCATCGAAGACGAGGTACCCGGTCCCGCGGCAGGCTGATCGTTTTCCTCGCGTGGTCCGGCAGCTCCCGCGTCACCCAGCGGCCAGCTGTTGCAACGCCAGACGGTACCCGTTGACTCCGCAGCCGACGATCACGCCCGAAGCGTGTGGTGAAACATACGAATGATGACGAAACGATTCACGCGCGAAGACGTTGGATATGTGAACCTCGACCAACCTCCCGGTGAGCATGGCGCACGCATCGCCGATGGCCACCGACGTGTGCGTGAAGCCGGCTGCGTTCAGGACCACGTCCGAGGCGGTGTCCGCCGCCTCGTGGAGCCACTCGATGATCTGCGACTCGGCGTTCGACTGCTCGATACGCACTGCGAAGCCCAGCCGCCGGGCCTCGTCACGACACAACTCCTCGAGGTCGGCGTACGTCGTGGCGCCGTAAACGTCGGGCTCACGAGTCCCGAGGCGATCAAGGTTGGGTCCGTTGACGACGAGTACGGTCATGCGCATATCTCCTCGTAAGCCGTGGCGAGCTGTTCGCCGGTCACGTCATCGACCAGTGTCGGCTTACCGATGCCGTCCAAGAGAACGAAGCGTTGGGTTTGCCCGGTGTTCTTCTTATCCAACCGCATCGCCGCGAGCAGGTCGTCCAAGCGGCCCGACGGATAGGAGACCGGAAGCCCCACCCTCGCCAGAATCGATCGGGTCCGCTCCACCAGGTCGGCACGGCCGGTGATGCGGCTCAATACCGCCGCGTAAACCATGCCGATGGCCACGGCCTCACCGTGACGTCGCCGATAACGTTCGATCTTCTCGATCGCATGGCCGAGCGTGTGTCCATAGTTCAACACGACTCGGCGCCCCGACTCGCGCAGGTCACCCGACACCACGCTCGCCTTAACGGCGACCGCGCGTTCCACCAGCTCGGCCAGAACCGCCGAACCGGGTTCGACCGCCGCCGCAGGATCGGCTTCCACGAGGTCGAGTATGCCCGGGTCGGCGATGAAACCGCATTTGATGATCTCGGCGAATCCCGCGATACGGTCCGCCTGCGGCAAAGTGCCCAATGTCGACAGATCGCATAGGACGGCTCGCGGCGGGTGAAACGCACCCACCAGGTTTTTCCCGGCAGCTATGTTGACACCGGTCTTGCCCCCCACCGCGGCGTCGACCATACCCAAAAGCGATGTCGGCAACTGGATCACCGCCACCCCCCTCAGCCAGCCGGCGGCAACAAACCCGGCCAGGTCGGTAACGGCTCCGCCTCCGACCCCGATGACGACATCGGATCTGGTGAAACCGGCTTCGGCGAGACCATCCCAACACTGTGCGGCGACTTCGACGGTTTTACCGTCTTCGGCGTCGGGAACCTCCATCAACAGCGGTTCCACCTGACCCGTCATGTAGGCCGCGATGCGGGCCGCATGCTCGTACAACGGCGCGGAATAAAGAATCGCGGCACGATGTGCACCGCCGAGGTGATCGGTTACCGCCATGGTCGCATCGTCACCGATGACGACGTCGTACGGCGCCTCCCCGCCCACGGGAACCACCGACGGCCCACCGAGCCTACGAGCCAGCTCGGCGGCAACCTGTTCCGCGGTCAATCGTTCGGTGTCGACAACGAAATCGGCGACCTCGTTGTACAGCGGTCGCCGCTGCTCCAGAAGTACCCGCATGGCCTGACGAGGGTTCATGGACAACAGCGGGCGACCCGCACCGATACCGACCCGGGAGACGGCCTCGGCCATCTCGACCGAAAGGAACGCCACGACCTGGTCGGCCAACAACGCACGCGTCTCGTCGGAGACGACCGCTCCTCCGCCCAAGGCCAACACCCCGTCGTGACCGTTCACCGCGTCGGCAACGGCCCGTCGTTCCAACGCCCGAAAGTGTTCTTCACCGTGTTCAACGAAAATGTCGGGTATGGACTGTCCGGCGCACTCGGCGATGTCATCGTCGGTGTCGCGAAACGACACGTTCAGCCGTTGCGCCAACAGCCTTCCGACGGTGGACTTGCCACTGCCGGGAGGGCCGACCAGAACCACCAACGGGCTCATTCGATCACCAGGTCATTCATGTAACCGGTGTGGTTACGAGAGATCTCCCCCACCGAGTCCCCACCGAACTTCTCCAATGCGGCTTCGGCCACGACGAAGGCGACCATCGCCTCGGCCACCACCGCCGCGGCCGGAACCGCGCAGACGTCCGATCGCTGGTTGATGGCCTCGGCCTGCTCACCGGTCACCACATCCACCGTAGACAGTGGTCGCGTCAGTGACGAAATCGGTTTCATGGCCGCGCGAACCCTGAGAGGCTCACCGGTGGTCATTCCTCCCTCAAGGCCCCCCGCCCGGTCGGTCACCCGTTTGACGCCCGTCGCCGTCGGAACGATCTCGTCGTGAGCGACCGAACCACGCGAGCGAGCCTGCGTGAACGCATCGCCGATTTCAATGCCCTTGATCGCCTGGATCGACGTCAATGCCATGGCCAACCGCGCGTCCAGTTTCCGATCCCATTGCACGTGCGAGCCCAGCCCCGGTGGCAGGCCGTAAGCGATCACCTCGACGATGCCACCAAGGGTGTCCGCGTCCTTCTTCGCGGCGTCGACCTCAGCGACCATGCGTACCGACGCCTCCGGATCCATGCAGCGCAACGGGTCGGCGTCGACGGTCGCCCGGTCGGCTGGTCCGGGGACGGCACCGGCCTTCGCGGCCACCGACCCAAGCTCCACCACGTGCGAAACGATCTCGGCGCCGAGCGCCTGGGACAGAAACGCCTTGGCGACGCTCCCGATCGCGACCCGGGCGGCGGTTTCCCTGGCCGACGCCCTCTCCAGGATCGGCCGTGCGTCCGCGTGGTGGTACTTCTGCATACCCGCCAGGTCCGCGTGCCCGGGGCGGGGCCTGGTCAACGGCGCGTTTCTGGCCAAGCCCGCGAGGCTCTCGGCGGCGACGGGATCGGCGGACATCACCTGCTCCCACTTCGGCCACTCCGAGTTGGCGACCCGAATCGCCACCGGCGAGCCGAGGGTAAGGCCGTGTCGCACACCGCCGATAATCTCCACGACGTCCTGTTCGAACTTCATACGGGCACCACGCCCGTATCCGAGACGCCGTCTCGCCAACTCGGTCTTGACCTCGTCACCGGTGATGGTGATCCCGGCGGGCAACCCGTCCAGGATCGCCACAAGTGCGGGTCCGTGTGATTCTCCAGCAGTCATCCAGCGCAGCACGACGGCAAGTCTGTCACGTCCTGCACGTCCCCCTCGACACGGTCGCCTCGACTGTGGGGGACACGCCGCAACAACCCGTCGACACGCAACAGACCGTATGCTTCGAGCCACACGACTGTGGACCGGGAGACGAAATGGCGTTCGAGTCTTACGGCGGCGGGGTCGACGCCGGACGTGGCATCGTGGTGGTGACCTGCAACGACCTCCCCGGGTACCGGGTCGACCGGGTGATCGGTGAGGTCTTCGGTTTGACCGTGCGCTCTCGACATCTTGGTAGCCAGATCGGCGCCGGGCTGAAATCCGTCTTCGGCGGTGAACTTCGCGGTCTGTCGAAGACGTTGGTGGAGAGCCGCAACCAGGCGATGGAGCGTCTTCTCGAACAGGCCGAATCTCGGGGCGCCAACGCCGTGCTGGCCATGCGATACGACGTCACCGAGGCCGGTGAGGCCGCCACGGAGGTGTGCGCCTACGGCACCGCCGTCGTGGTCAGTCCTGTGCAGCCCCGCTCTTAAGAAGCCCATGACGCCGACTCCCGCACCGATGAGCATGGCGGGGCCGAAGGGGATCTCGGTTCGACGGCGTCCGGTCGCCAACACCACGATCGCGTGGGCTCCGCCCACGATCAGGGATAGAAACGTCGCCGTCAACACGTCCGACCACCCCACCCAGCCGGTCAACAACCCGATGACGCCGGACAACTTGACGTCTCCAAAACCCAAACCGTCGGTGAACGCGCACACGATGCCGTAGCCGGTAAGACAGATCGCCGACGATGCCGCCGCCCGCAACATGGCATCGGCGTCGCCGGATGCGATGCCGGCGATGACGACGACTCCGCCGACGATGGGATACATCGGGAGTACCGCCGGATCGGGTAGTCGGCGAACATGGCCGTCGACAACACCCGCCACCAGGGTCAACGGGGCGGTGAGCGCGACGGCGACACTCACCGCGGCATCGGCCGCGGACAGCGCACAACCGACCACTGCGACGCAACCTGCCACGAAAAGGAAAGGGCGCGGCGCAGCACCGATCTCGTCCTTGGCCACCGAGTAAGTGACGGGGGCAAGGACGATGGAGAGGCACACAAGACACCAGGTCACATGTCAGACTTACCCGACTTATGGCATTCGGGCATCCGGATATCGCTCCGGATCGTCGGCGTCAATGGGCCACCGACGCTTCACTCATGTCGTGACAAGTCCCTGCAGGAATTTCCCGGTGTGGCTTTCAGGAGCCGCCGCCACCGCCTCCGGTGTACCGGTCGCCACAACGGTTCCGCCCTTGTCTCCGCCTTCCGGTCCCATGTCGATGAGCCAGTCCGAGTTCTTGATGACGTCGAGATTGTGCTCGATCACGATCACCGTGTTGCCCTTGTCGACCAATCCTCCCAGGACGTTCAACAGCTTACGGATGTCCTCGAAGTGCAGTCCCGTCGTCGGCTCGTCCAGAACGTATACCGTACGGCCGGTGGAACGTTTCTGCAGCTCGGCGGCAAGCTTGACACGTTGAGCCTCGCCCCCCGACAATGTCGGCGCAGGCTGCCCCAGCCGCACATAGCCCAAGCCCACGTCCACCAACGTCTTCAAATGACGATGTATCGACGTGATGGGTTTGAAGAACTCGGCCGCCTCCTCGATCGGCATGGCCAAGACCTGGGAGATCGTCTTACCCTTGTAATGCACCTCAAGAGTTTCCCGGTTGTACCGGTCGCCCTGGCAGACCTCGCAGGGCACGTACACGTCGGGCAAGAAGTTCATCTCGATCTTCAAGGTGCCGTCACCCGAACAGGCCTCGCATCGACCGCCTTTGACGTTGAACGAAAAGCGCCCCTGGGTGTAACCGCGGACCTTCGCCTCCGCCGTTTCGGCGAACAGCTTCCGGATCTTGTCGAAGACACCCGTGTAGGTGGCGGGATTGGACCGCGGGGTGCGGCCGATGGGCGACTGGTCGACACCGACCACCTTGTCGATCTCATCCAGTCCTTCGACGCGGCGGTGTCGGCCGGGGACCAGCTTGGAACGGTTGATCTGGCTCGCCATGACCTTGTACAGAATGTCGTTGACGAGGGTCGATTTACCCGAACCCGATACTCCCGTGACCGATATCAGACAGCCCAGAGGAAACGTCGCGTCGATGTTGCGCAGGTTGTTCTCGCGAGCGCCCTTCACCTTGAGGCTACGGCCCGGCACTGGAGCACGACGCGTCGTCGGCACCGGAATCGCCTTACGACCGGAAAGATAGTCGCCCGTTATCGAGTTCTTGTTGGCGAGCAGCTCCTTCACCGGACCCGAGTGAACAATGTGTCCACCGTGCTCGCCCGCCCCGGGCCCGATGTCGACAACCCAGTCCGCTGTACGCACCGTGTCCTCGTCGTGTTCCACGACGATAAGGGTGTTTCCCATGTCCCGCAAACGAACCAGGGTCTCAATGAGCCGGTGGTTGTCACGCTGATGAAGGCCGATCGACGGTTCGTCCAACACATACAGCACACCGACCAGCCCGGCGCCTATCTGAGTCGCCAACCGGATCCGCTGTGCCTCGCCACCGGACAGGCTCGCCGAAGCGCGATCCAACGACAGATAGTCCAGCCCCACGTCCAACAGGAACCGCAAACGGGCGTTGATTTCCTTGACCACGCGTTCGGCGATGATCATCTGGGAGTCGGTCAGTTCCAGGCCCGCCAAGAGTTCGGCACACCCGGCCACCGACAACGCGCACACTTCGGCGATGTTGTACCCGGCGACCGTAACGGCCAAGACCTCCGGCCTCAAGCGCGACCCGCGGCAACCGTTGCACGGGACCTCACGCATGAACCCCTCGTATTTGTCCCGCGTCCACTCCGAATCGGTGTCGGCGTGGCGCCGCTCCACCCACGGGATCGCACCCTCAAACGAGGTGTTGTAGGTGCGTTCACGACCGTGCCGATTGCGATACCGAACCGTCAGTTTCGCATCATGGCCATACAAAACAGCCTTTTGCGCGCGCGACGGCAGGTCCTCCCACACCGTGTCGACGGTGAAACCGAGAACCTCGCCCAACGCAACCAACTGGTGAAGAAAGTAATCGCCCATACCGGCGCTCGACCACGGCGCCAACGCACCCTGTCGCAAGGTCTTCTCGCCGTCACGTATCACGAGTTCGGCGTCGACCTCCTTGCGCACTCCCAAGCCGGAACATTCCGGGCAGGCGCCATAAGGGGTGTTGAACGAAAAGGACCGCGGTTCGAGGTCGTCCAGCGCCAACGCGTGGTTGTTGGGGCACGCCAGGTGTTCGGAGAAACGACGTTCCCGCGCCGGATCGTCGTCGTCAAGATCGACGAAATCGAGCAGGACGATGCCACCGGCCAGGCCCAGCGCCGACTCCACCGAGTCCGTCAACCGCTGCTTGGCCGAATCCTTGACGACGAGGCGGTCGACCACAACCTCGATCGAGTGTTTCTCCTGTTTCTTCAGCTTTGGAACCTCGGTCAGCTGGTAAACCGTTCCATCGACGCGAGCGCGGGCGTATCCCTTGGTCTGTAGGTCGGCGAAAAGGGTCTCGTACTCGCCCTTACGGTCTCGCACGACCGGAGCGAGGACCTGGAATCGTGTCCCCGCGTCCATAGCCAAGACCTGGTCCACGATCTGCTGCGGTGTCTGCCGTGCGACCGGTTCACCGCACACAGGACAGTGTGGACTACCGATGCGGGCGAACAGCAGACGAAGGTAGTCGTAGATCTCGGTGATCGTCCCCACGGTTGACCGAGGGTTCTTCGAGGTCGACTTCTGATCAATGGACACCGCGGGAGACAAACCCTCGATAAAGTCGACGTCGGGTTTGTCCATCTGCCCAAGAAACTGCCGCGCATACGCCGACAACGACTCCACATACCGCCTCTGGCCTTCGGCGAAGATGGTGTCGAAGGCCAGACTGGACTTGCCGGAGCCGGACAGCCCGGTAAACGCGATGAGGGCGTCACGCGGGAGGTCCAGGCTGACGTTTTGTAGGTTGTGTTCGCGCGCGCCGCGCACACTGATGTGGTCTCCGGGACGCTTCCGTGGTTTCGGGCTACTCACAGGTCGGCCTCGCAAACACACCGGGTCGAAACTTTGACGCCGACTTCGTTCTGTGTGTCATGCACGATCGGCTCGCTTGGATCACTCACGTTCGGCAACCTATCCCCCGGGTACGACATCATGCGAAAATACGAGACTACCCACGGCCTAGCCTTCGCTGATTTCGCGTTTTCGGCGAATCATCCCAGCCAGGGTATGGCCACAACCGCCACCAGGACCGCCGAGACCACGCACGCGGTCGTGACGGGCAACCCGGTGAGTTGACCGCCGGAACCGCCGGAATCTGCGACGGCCAGGTGCGGGTGGGGCCCCGGTTGAACAAGACGCCGCCCGGTAACCACGACCGCGCAGGCCATGGCCGACACCGCCACCATCGCCGGTGGCAGAACGCCCCACTGTCCCAGCCTGGAAAACCACAAGGCGACGGCGGGAATTCCGGCCGAGGCCGCCAATGCGACCACCATCACGCCCGCATGACGCCGACTTCGTTCCCGCCAACCGGCGACCAGCCGCATGTTGCTTGAACCGATCACCCCGATGACGTCGGCGGTCGCCACGATCAACGAGGTGACGACGATGCCGAATGTTCCCACAAACACGGCCACCAACTCTGCGGCCTCGGGGCCGGCCGACGACAGCAGGAGCGCGAAACCACCGCCGGTCGCCGCGAGATAGCCGAGCAGGCTGCGCAGGTCACGGCTCCACAACATCGCCGCAACCGCTGCCGCAAGCGTCAACATTCCGGCGACCACCAGCATGGATCTGACCCCGGAGACACTCAGAGCGATGGCGGCTTGACCACTCCACCGCAGCACCACCGCGATCGCCGCGATCGGAACGCCCGTAAACACCACGATCGCACCGGCCGGGGGCAGGTGACTCATCACACCGAGACGCGCCAAACCGACGGGGGCGTGAACGGTGAACGCGATCAGGACGACGCCCAGGGGGACCATCACCCAGCCCGAGCCGCCGAAGACCCACAACGCGACCACCGTGACCAGACCGGTCGACACCGGCGCGGCCACGGCTCTCATCAGACCGAAGGCAGAGGCGGTGCCGGTCGGTTGACGCTGGTAGGTCATCAACATGCCCACAACCGGAAACACCGCTGCCAAGCTCAACCAGCTCAGTCCGAGGTCTGTCATGGTCACGGCGACCACCAACAGCGTCACCACGCCCATCGTGAGTGCGGCCACCCAGCGTGCAGCCTTCGCGCCGATCTTTCGGTCGGTCATTTCGTCGGCGACGTTTCGCGGCAACATGATGCCGACCGCCAGCGCGACGCCCGCGAGAGCCGCAACGAAGATCGCCTGGTGAGGATTGAATCCGACCGCCCAGGCAAGCAGTGCCCCCGCCAAGAGCAGCGTCCCCGCGGCCGCGGCAAGGTGGCGAGTGGCGGGTCGCCACCCGAACATCGCGTACCCCACGGCCGCCGACAACGGCACCAGCAACGACAACGCCATCGCGTTCATTCGTGTTACGACTCCTGCCGACCGATGTGACCTGGTTGCCCTGATGTGCCCCCGGTCGCCCGAGTGTCGCAGCCACTGCGGCGCATCGTTTCGGCGGGCCGCTCGCGCGGGCTCCGCGGGACGGCCTACACCGGCCCCGCGGTCGACACCGTCTCAGCCGACGTCCCTGTGCCGCGTCGGGCTTTCTTGAAGCGCGGCCAACCGACTACCTTCAACGACCTGTTCGCGCGGTAGTTTGCGTCGGTTGTCGAGCCGACGGACCGTGACATCGCCGCGTTCGGCCCCGGCGCGGACTCCGCAACCGGGTTCGGTGTCGTGGCTGCAGTCGTTGATCCGACACGTCGCAGCGAGTCGTTGAAGGTCGCCGAAGGCCTCGGCGAGCCCGTCGGTCCGGAGACCGGGAGTGTCCAGAACGGCTCCCCCGCCCGGAACCGGCACCATGGCCGGAGACGACGTCGTGAGTCGGAGATTTCGATCGGCGCGCAGACGCCTGCTCGTTATCAACACCGCCCCGACGAGAGCGTTGACCACCGTAGATTTTCCTGCTTCGGGGGCGCCCAGCAGCCCGAGGGTCTTTCCGGGCGCGACGTAGCGTCGAAGCCTGTCCATTCCCTCGCCCGTCACGGTGCTGACGGCCAGCACAGGAGTACCCGGAGGCGCCGCCGCCGACAGATCCGCCGCCACAAGGTCGACGTCTTCAACGGTGTCGGCCTTCGTCAACAGCAACAACGGCCGCGCGCCGGAGTCGCATACCAGAGCCATCAGCCGTTCGATGCGACCGTGGTCGGGGACGAGATCGAGCGATTCGACGACCGCGAGCACGTCGGCGTTCGAGGCGATCACCCGTCCCTCGGCCGTGTTGCCCGCCGCGGCAAGCACGACGGCGCTACGTCGTGCCAGTACCGCTTCGAGTGTGTGGCGATCGTCGCCCCATCGACGCACCACCACCCAGTCACCGACGGTGGGCATGGCCAACGGGTCTTTGGCGACGATCCCGAGCATCCGACCGGCAAGACTCGCCCGGGTGATTCCTTGAGCCGTCACGACCGTGCACACACCAAGGTCCACACGGGATACCCGGCCGGGGCGATTGCCTCGCCGGTCGTACGGCCGGTACGCGGCCGTAAATTCCGCGTCCCACCCCAGGGACGCCAACGAAACAGTCAACGCAGCACCTACTTGTCGAAGTTCGGTGCCCTACCCCGTGGTCGAGGTCGGCACCCGTTGTGGAGGCTGAGACGGACATGCCGCCGCAACGGGCAACGAACGTAGCCCCGCTGTACAGGCGCTCTGCGGCATATCGGCCACCTCCCTTCGAGCAGGCGTCTTCGGCCCTGCGATCGACACGATCACTCAACGTACTATGAGGCTAAGTTGCGCTGACACACAAGGCAAGCCCGTTTTCACAGCGTGGAAGCACCGTCATTCCTCAACATGCCTCTGACATGCTGGCCTCATGTCAAATCTCGGACACGTCTTTCCGGGCGGACCGGCTGTTACCGTCGAATCCGCTCAGTCGATCGTCACCAAGTTCTCCGTCGGCTCCATGGACAACAACGTCTACGTGATCACGTGCCGCCAAACGGGTACACGTCTACTCGTCGACGCCGCCGACGACGCGGCCCGCATTCTCGAGGTCCTGGACGGCGACAACCCGACGACCGTGGTCACCACGCACAGGCACTGGGATCACGTGCGGGCATTGACAGCGATCGTCTCCGAAACGGGTGCCATCTCGCTGGCGCACCCCGATGACGCCGAAGAGATCCCGGTCGTCACCGCAACCGTCCGCGACGGCGACGTCATCACGTGCGGTGACCTGGGCATCGAGGTCGTGCACCTGGTGGGGCACACCCCCGGCAGCATCGCCTTGTGCTTGGGCGATTCCGTCGGCCCCACCCGCCTGTTCACCGGGGACAGCCTGTTCCCCGGTGGCACGGGCAAGGTGGCGAATCGGACGGACTTCCTGTCGCTCATCACCGATGTGGAAACCAAGCTCTTCGACCGATTCGACGACGCCACGATCGTGCACCCCGGGCACGGGGACGACACGACGTTGGGTGCCGAGCGTCCCCATCTGCCGCAGTGGCGGGCCCGCGGCTGGTTACCCTACGGCCCGAACAGGACCTCCTGAACCGCTTCACGGCTCACTGCTTGCCGAGAGGCGCGTGTGACCGCCGTGTCGACAGCCTCGGCGAAGACATCGGCTCCACCGATCTCCGCAATCGTCTCCGGTGGTAGGAACTTGATGAGCAATGCGTCGGTGCCCGGCGGCAGGCCGGCGAAGTGAACGGTGAGAAATCCGTTGTCGGCGAGCATGTTCATCGCGACGAGCGCGGTCGCCTCGATAGGCGCCAGATCAGGCTGAATGTCCGGGTTCTGGTCCCGCATCCGAGCCAAGATCCGGTCTCCGGGCAATCGGGTGATGAACGGGGTCTCCTCCACCCAGTCCCCGAGCCGCTCCAACAGTCGACGGCCGACCACACGCGTAGAGTCGACCAGGTCCCGGACCCGCTGCGGACGGTAGCCGGAGAGACATTTTTCCACCGCCGGATACAGAACCGGGCGACATTCGGAGCCCAATTCGAACGCTCGCGCGCGGGCGGCTGCGACGAGGTCGCTGCGACCGCCCAGCAAACCGACTCGCGGGCCGCACACACCGTACTTGTCCAGGCCCGTCGCGCCGAGGTCGACACCGAGGGCCAGGGTACGAGGCTGGTCCAGGATCGCCGGGCCCACGCGTGCGCCTCCGGCATCGTCGGCGACGACGACCGCTCCGGCCTCGTGCGCGCGCTGCACGATCCGCTCCAGATCTGTTGTGGACAAGGCATCGTAGGTGACTGCGAGCCGCGTCACCACGACCACGGTCACGTCATCACGGCGTTCAAGCTCACGTTCGAACTCCTCGACGCCAACGGTTTCGATCAGTCGGCCGCCGGCGTCGCGCACGCCCCTGACGACGGCCGGATGACTGTAGGAGGGTGAAACACCGATAACGGTCGAGCCGGGCTCGACGGTCACTTGAAACGCGGCGTACAGCGCTGCGGTGAGCCGGTTGGTGACCACGATGTCGTGGCTGTCGGGATCGCCTCCGAGGTGGTCCAACCCCAACGCCCGGATCCGCGGGGAATACAACGCTCCGGACCATTCGTCGTCCAGCACCCAGTCGTCCAGGGTCTCGGGCGTTCGAAGCCCCCGCTCCAGCCCGCTGAGGTTGTACAGTGCCAGCCCTTCCTCACGGCGGCGCCGGATGTGCCGCCACGCGTGCGCGAGTTTGCGGAGGTGATCCTGAGTGTCGCTCAACACTGCTCCGGGGGAATACGGCAGACCGGTTGTCGTCGACGTGTGCGTTTCCTTCTCCATGCCACCAGTCAACCGCTTCTCCCCGCGTGAGACAAGCTCAACTTTGTGCCCGTAAGCGTTCGATATCATTCACCAATGCTGCCCTCTCTGACTTTGCTTCACCAGCTGCGCCTGCGGGGCAGTCTCACTGCCGCCGCCGAGGCCACCAACACCAGTCGGTCGGCGGCGAGTCACCAGTTGGCCGGCTTGCAACGTCGCCTCGGCGTAACCCTCACGGAACGGGTGGGGCGTGGACTGCGTTTGACAGAGGCCGGTCACGCGTTGGCACTTCAAGCAGCACGGGTATTGTCTGAAATGGAACGCACTACGGCCATCGCCGAGCAATCCCGCGGTGACCTGGCGGGTACGGTCGTCGTGGCCACGGTCCAAACCATCGCCGTTGCGGTCGTTCCCCGGCTGCTGACCCGTGTTCGAAGTGATCACCCGAGCCTGAGAGTCGAAGTACGCGATCTCGCGTCACGACACGCCATCCGGTCGGTGAGCGCGGGCGAGGCCGACGTTGCCGTCGTCCCGCAGTACGACACGGCCCCCCTGCGACCCGACACGGCACTGCGACGACATCATCTGTTCCGCGACCCCATCGTCGTGGCGCTACCTCCGGACCATCGACTAGCCCATACCGGTACGGCCGTGGATCTCGCGGATCTGGCCGACGAACGCTGGGTGACCGGCGACCCGGACGGCCATTTCGGTCGTCTCGTACCGTCGTTGTGTCATCGTGCCGGCTTCGATCCCGACATCAGGCACCGCAGCGACGACTACCTGGTCATCGCCGCCCTGGTCGCCGACGGGCACGGTGTCGGGTTGCTGCCCGCGTCGGCTCGCCCTCACGCACACGCGGTCGTCACCCGACCGATCACGAGCTCCGACGGACGCGACATCGTGGCCTTCACACGCGGATCAGGGCTTGAACGTCCGACCGTGTCAACCGTCGTACAGGTCCTCACCGCCATATGCAGCCGTCCGTGACGGTCTCAACCTCCCGAGCGCCAGTACTGCCGTCTCCCGTCGTCACGCACCACGACCCCGCACGCGCGCAGATCCTCGGTCACACGCCGCAACCGGACGTCGGTCCAGTCGGCAAGGGCGGCGCCTCGTCGGCGCATCAACTGTTCCACCCGCGGTGACGAGAAAGCCGTCCCGGGTGTCCACGGTCGAAACGACGCCGCATACGGGTCAACGCCACGCCACGGATACCCGAGTCCGGCCAATGCGTCACCGATGCGGGCCGCGTCTTGCTCGGGTCGTACTCGACACCACTGGCGCCCCGACGTGTCGATGACCACCAGGTCAAGACCGTCCGTGAACACGGCGGACACCAACGACACCGGCAGACGGTCCCCGGCACCGGCGAGGGACCCCGAGGTCAGCCCCGACCCGTCGGCACAGACCCATCGGTCCGGCCACTGGGCCACCACCGCAACGCCCAACCCCGACAGAACCGCGATCGACCAGACGCCGATCGAACGAGCGGGCTCGGGGACCGCGGCAACCACCGTGGCCAATCGGCCCACAACACCGTGGTCGAACCCTCCGACCGCATCGGCGAATACGTGCCCCAACGCAACAAGCATCACCGCCGCCGCAGGAAAACCGGTCCATACGGCCGCGCGTCGGACCGGTCTGCCGACGATCCGCACCTTTGACGGTGGCAATGCGTCCACGGTCCGATCATTCCGCATACAGCCGTTATCCGCTCCGCCTTCGGTCCGTTGTTCCTGATCCTCGGGCGGTGATAGAAATACCGACATGTCACTGTTCGATCTCCCGTTGGAACAACTGCGCCGGTATCGACCGAGCCGTCGGGAACCGGCCGATTTCGACTCCTTCTGGGAACAGACGATCGATCGGGCACGGCAGGCCGCTCGGCCGACACGGTTCACGCGCCTGGATACGCCGCTGACGATGGTGACCGTCGACGACGTCGAATTCTGCGGCGGCGACGGCGACCCGGTGCGCGCTTGGCTGATCCTTCCAAAGGACCACGGGGGCGGGTGCGTCGTCACCTATGCCGGTTACGGCAACGGCCGCGGGTTGCCGCATCAACACCTACGGTGGGCGGCGGCCGGTTGGGCGACATTCGTGATGGACTCGCGAGGGCAGGGCGCCGGAGGGACACAGGCTCCCGGCGGGACCGGGGACCCTCACGGCCCCGATCACGCGCACGCACCCGGAATGATGACCAAGGGCATCTTGTCCGAGCACACCTACTACTACCGAAGGCTGTTCACCGACGCCGTTCGCGCCGTCGACGTTGTCGTCGAACACCAGGCGATCGACGCGTCCCGCATCGTTGTCGCCGGAGGCAGCCAGGGCGGCGGCATCGCCCAGGCCGTCGCGGGGCTTCGCGGCGACCTGCGGGGTGCCTTTATCGATGTTCCGTTTTTGACCGATTTCAGTCGTGCTCTCGATGTGGCGACCACTGGCCCCTACCCGGAGATCGTGAAGTTTTTGGCCGGTCAACGTCATGCGGCCGATCGCGCACTCCAGACATTGTCCTATTTCGACGGCATGCACTTCGCGGCGCGCGCGACGACAACCGCCCGGTACTCGGTGGCCTTGCGTGACACCACATGTCCGCCGTCAACGGTGTTCGCCGGGTACAACCATTGGGGCGGACCCAAGGACATCGACGTGTGGCCGTGGAATGGCCACGAAGGCGGCCTGGAAGTCCAGGCGCAGAGTCAACTCGTCGATGTGAGCCGCTGGTGAACACAACCGTCTCCACAGCCGAAGCCGAGGACCTGGCCGGGTACCTGAAACTGGCCGCCGAAGTCGAACACTGGTTCGGTCCGATGGTGAACGAGCCCAAGTTCGTCGCCGCCGTCCGAGCGGCGATCAACGATCGACGAGCGCTTTTGGTGCGTGACGGTGAACACGTGACGGGTGGTCTGTTGTTCCGTCACCGGCACGCGGTTGCTCACATCGACTGGCTCGTCGTGGCGGCATCGTCCCGAAAGACCGGGATCGGCCGACACCTGGTCACAGAGGTGTTGCGACGGACCTCTGCGACCGTGGTCGAGGTGGTGACCTTCGGCGCCGACCACGAAGCCGCGCAGCTGGGTGGTGCTCGGGTTTTTTACGAACGTCTGGGGTTTTCGCCCGACAGACCGGAGCCGGACGGCCCCGACGGCGGAAGTCGTCAGCGTTACCTACTGCATCTCGATCGGTAAACTGTGACCGGCTCCACCGGGGCCGGTTTCGACCGTGTGCAGGACGTGTCCGACAATGGAATTCATGGCTAAACGCACCGACCTGCGCAATGTCGCGATTATCGCCCACGTCGACCACGGAAAAACCACTCTGGTCGACGCCATGCTCCGTCAGGCGGGTGCGTTCCGTGAAGGAGCGGCCGCCCACGATCGAGTCATGGACTCCATGGACCTCGAACGTGAAAAAGGAATCACGATCCTGGCCAAGAACACCGCCGTAAATTACCGCACCCCTGACGGTGACGACGTCACCATCAACATCATCGACACCCCCGGCCACGCCGACTTCGGTGGGGAGGTCGAACGCGGTTTGACGATGGTCGACGGAGTCATTCTCCTGGTCGATGCATCGGAGGGGCCCCTGCCACAGACGCGTTTCGTGCTACGCAAGGCACTGTCTGCGCGGATGCCGATCGTGTTGGTGATCAACAAGGTGGACCGTGCCGATGCCCGTATCAAAGAGGTGGTCGACGAAGCCTATGAGCTGTTCCTCGATCTCGAAGCAGACGAAGACCAGATCGACTTCCCGATCGTTTACGCATGCGCGCGGGACGGCATCGCTTCGCTGTCCGAACCGGCCGGCGGACAGGTACCCGCCGACAGCGCCGACCTTCACCCGTTGTTCGAGACGTTGCTGGAGACCATTCCCGCCCCCGAATACGACGAGGGTGCCCCGCTTCAGGCGCACGTGACCAACTTGGACGCTTCGCCGTTCCTCGGCCGTCTCGCGTTGTGCCGGGTACGGCAGGGAAACATCGCCAAAGGTCAGACGGTTGCCTGGTGCCGCACGGACGGAAGCGTCTCGAACGTACGCATCTCAGAACTTCTGATGACCGACGCGTTGGAACGTGTCTCAGCCGCCAAGGCCGGCCCCGGCGACATCATTGCGGTGGCGGGCATTCCCGACATCATGATCGGTGAGACGCTGGCCGATGCCGAAAACCCGACACCACTGCCACTGATCACTGTGGATGAACCGGCGATCTCGATGACTATCGGCACCAACACCTCACCGCTGACCGGACGTGTCAAGGGCGCGAAATTGACGGCCCGCGTGGTCAAAGACCGTCTCGACAAGGAACTCGTCGGCAACGTCTCCTTGCGTGTACTGGACACAGAACGGCCGGACACCTGGGAGGTCCAGGGCCGTGGCGAGTTGGCACTGGCGATTCTGGTCGAACAGATGCGTCGCGAAAACTACGAACTTACGGTCGGAAAACCGCAGGTCGTCACCCGCGAGATAGACGGCAAGCGGTGCGAGCCGGTGGAACGACTCACCATCGACGCTCCGGAAGAGCACCTGGGTGCGATCACCCAACTGCTGGCGACCCGGAAGGGACGCATGGAACAGATGGTCAACCACGGCACGGGTTGGGTCAGGATGGAATGGCTCATTCCCGCACGTGGACTGATCGGCTTCCGTACCGAGTTCCTCACCGAGACACGCGGTACCGGCATCGCACATCATGTTTTCGAGTCGTACGAACCCTGGTTCGGTCCCATTCGCACGCGGCAGTCGGGGTCGCTGGTGGCCGACCGCACCGGCGTGGCCTCCAGCTACGCGATGTTCAATCTGCAGGAACGTGGAACGTTGTTCGTCGAGCCCACGACCGAGGTGTACGAGGGCATGATCATCGGCGAAAACTCGCGCACCGACGATATGGACGTCAACATCTGCAAGGAAAAGAAACTCTCCAACGTGCGTTCATCCACCGCCGACGAGCTTGAGCGGCTCATCCCGCCGCGCAAGTTGTCGCTGGAACAGGCGCTGGAGTTCTGCCGAGAGGACGAATGCGTCGAGGTCACTCCCAACGCGATCCGCATCCGTAAGGTCGTTCTCGACGCCAAGCAACGTGAACGATCACGGCGGCTTAACTCGCGGTGACAGCACCCGGCGGCTTGGGTAGACATGTTCACCAAGCCGCCGTCTCGGCGACAATTGCCCCGTCATGATCAAACCGGGCCTCGGTAAAGGCGTCCTCTCCATCGATATCCATCGTTCCCGAGCAGGCCGCCCACCCGACGCATCACAGTGAAATCGCCTGCGGAGGCGGAGCCGGTCACCTCGGCGAGGTCGCCCACGGAAACGCCGAGATCGAACCCGGCTACAGCGTTCGCATCGTGCCCTCTGCCGACGGTGCCGTTCACCATCGGATTGCCGAGGCGGCCGGGTTCAAGCCTTCTCCGCACGTCCCGTCGCCGCGGGAACGAGAGCCGACCCGGTCGACCTTTTTGGCGATGGCGCCACGAGACGACACCGGGTAACCTCTGGCGCCATGGAGGAGTTGACATCATTCGAAGACCGGCTGATCGCCTTGGGAGGCAGGGTTTCCGTGTGGTGCGGCCGCCCCGGCCATCCGGCGGCCTACTCCCGGATGCCCAACGCGATGCACTACCCGGCCAGCACCATGAAGGTGGGCGTCATGGCAGCCGCCTACCGTCTCGCCGACGCCGGGAAAATCGACTTGGACGCAGAGGTCACCGTTCACAACCGGTTTACATCTGCGGTCGGCGGGCCATTCGCCATGGACCCCGATTACGACAACGACCCCGATGTCTGGGCCCGGATGGGCGGCACGGCCTCACTGCGCTGGCTGACCCGCCGCATGATCGTCCGTTCCTCAAACCTCGCCACCAATCTGGTTCTCGAACAGGTCGGGTACGGTGCCGCTCAGGACGCGTTCCGCGTCGGCGGCGACCCCCACAGCATCACCCGCCGCGGCATCGAGGACTACGCTGCGCGTGATGCGGGTGTGGACAACGAGATCACCGCCGCGGACCTGGCCGCTCAACTTTCGGCAATCCATGGGGGAACGATGGCGTCCCGCCCCGCGTGCGACGAGATGCTGGAGGTGCTCCGCGACCAGGAAATCAACACCGATCTGGCGCAAGGCCTACCGGACGGAGTGGTGGCCGCCTCCAAGAACGGTTGGGTCACGGGCATTCGTCACGGCGCGATGATCGTCTACCCCGAGGACAGCTCCCCTTACGTGTTGGTTGCGTGTGCGTCGACTCCCCTGGCTCGATCGAGCGAAGGCGACGATCCCGTCTGCCGCACCTTTGCCCAGCTCAGCGAAATCGTCTGGAACCTGCGGCACCGCCTCGGCAGCACCGCCCGAGCCGCCTGACATCGATCACGGAGGAATTCGGCCCGGCCGGGCACCCGACCGACGCGGCTCGACTCGTATGTACCTGTGACAGAGACATCGAGGAGAGCAGATGCGACCCGACCAATTGGCGGAGTACCGCGACTTCGTCGCCTCGCGACAGCACCGTCTGCGGCGATTCGCCTATCTCAACTGTGGGGATTGGCATCGAGCCGAAGACGTGGTCCAGACGGCGTTCGTCAAACTGTACGCCGCCTGGAACCGGGCGTCGTCCGACTCGCTGGACGCCTATACCCGGCGAATCGTCGTGAACACGATCATTGACGACAGTCGCAGGGGGTGGTTCCGGAAAGAGCGTCCCGTGGAAGTGATTCCGGATCGCCCCGTGTCCGATCACGACCCCACTGACCGTATCGCGGCTTTGGAGGCCTTGGCTCGATTGCCCGCGAAAAGACGCGCAACCCTGGTTCTTCGATATTGGGAGGACATGTCGGTCGAACAAACCGCGGAGGTCATGGGGTGCTCGGTCAACACAGTGAAAAGCCAAACTGCACGCGGTATCCAAAGTCTCCGCGGCACGGTCGTCGAATCGATCTCCGATAATCCACTAGGGACTACAGCATGAGCGACCTCAAGCACATTTTCGACGGAGCTCTCAAAAACGAGCCCCCCGCCGGTGAACTCGATCTCGATACATTGGAACAGGCCGGACGGCGGCACGTTCGCCGACGCCGCATGGGCATCGCGGGAGCGGTGACGACCGGAGTCGCGGCGGTCACCGCAGCAGCCCTGATCATCCCGGGCGCGCCGTTCGGAGCAGACGGATCGCCGACCCAGAACGCACACCCGGCCGCAGAACAGGGAGAGGACACACCTCAGGAGCAACCGGAGTTCCCGTTCCCGGAGCTGGACCCGGATCGGAAGTATGTTTTCCACCCCAGCGCGGACGGCGAATCCACAGCCGAGACGGAGAAGTTGACGGCGATTTTCTGGGACTTCATGGCCGCCAACGTTCCCGAACTCGGGGTCTACGCCCCCGCAAACGCCGGCACGCTCACGTTTCTGGAACCGGAGGAGTACCCCGAGATAGAACGCACGGAATCCGAGCTGTGGTTGACACCCGAGGACACCGAATACCCACAACGTTTCACACCCGCCACCGATCTTTTCGAATCGACCGGCTACCAGCGACCGGTCTACGGGTTCAGCTCGTACTCGGAACACCAATCCGTCTGGTTCACCGGTTCGGACCGTGAATCGTTCGACACCCTGGGCGTCACCGTTCACCCCAAGGGCAGCTTCGACACCGAACCCAGGTCCTACTCGGACGGCTCGGAATGGAAGACAGTGGCCCCGCACCTGGCAACCGGCTGCGAAGACATGATCACCAGCACTCAAACGGCCACCAACAATCACGGCCAACTCTACGACTGCTCCACCACGACCGGCCCCGCCGGAGAACACGTGCAGGTCGTCGAAATGACGTCCACCGGCGGCGAAACCTACCCAGACACCATTCACCAGAAGCGCCTGACCGTCATCGTGACCCTTGCCAACGGCAACGCCGTGGTCGTCACCGACACACTCGATCGCCGCATCGTCGGCGCGGATTACGGTTTGGTCGACATCACCGACACCGAACCGTACTTCAACGCCGACCAGCTGATCGAATTGGCGACCTTCCTGCCCCAGGTGACGGTCTACTGACAATGAAAAGTGGCGCCGTCTCAACCACGGCGGACGGCGGTCGTCGGAGAAACATCTCCGGCGGCCACCGTCGATTTCCCTGGAGAATCCGGACGATGTCACAAAAATCCGGCGATGTGTAAGGTACCCACATGTCCATCACCGAGGTTGCGGCAACGACCGTCACCGCTCCGTTGCACACCGAGTTCGTCACCGCTTTGCGGCGCACCGGCGACGTTGAAACGGTCGTGGTGACCGTTACCGACGATGAAGGAAACGTCGGCCACGGTGAGGCCCCACAGACATGGCGAATCACCGGGCAGTCGTTGGCCGGTGCCACGGCCTGTGTCACAGGCCCACTTCGTGACGCTCTGCTCGGGCGCGACCCGTTGGATCTCAACGGATGCTTGGACCGAGTAGACGAAGCGGTCGTCGGCAACAGCGCCGCCAAAGCGGCCGTCGACGTCGCTCTCCACGACCTTTGGGCGCGCCGCAGGAGCCTTTCTCTTGTCGAGGCCCTCGGCGGTACCGCCGCCTCCATCGCCACGGTGGTAACTCTCGCCGCAGGCGACGCCGAACAGCTGGCACGTTCTGCCGCCGATCGTGTTGCCGAAGGGTTCACCGCGTTGAAGGTCAAGGTAGGGGTGGACCCTGCCGGTGACCTGGCGCGTCTCACCGCCATTCGACAGGCGGTCGGACCCAACGTGCCGATAAGAGTCGACGCCAATCAAGGTTGGACTCCCAAGGAATCGGTCCGGATCATCCGTGGCATGGAGGACGCGTCGCTGGACATCGAACTGGTTGAACAACCTACCCCTGCCCATGACCTGGACGGCCTCGCGCACGTGACGGCGGCCGTCGACACCACGATCCTCGCCGACGAGTCGGTTCACACGTTGCGAGACTTGACCGGAGTGATCACCGCCCGCGCCGCGGACGCCGTCAACATCAAGCTGGCCAAGTGCGGGGGGCTGCGACCGGCCCAAGCCCTGATGGCCCTTGCGCGAAGCCACGACATCGCCACCACTGTGGGTTCCATGATGGAAGGGCCCATCGGAGTGGGCGCCATGGCCTGCCTCGCGACCGCACACGGCGTGGACATCACCGCGGACCTGGATGCAGCATGGTGGCTTTCGGATCAGGACAACGGATTGCAATACTGTGACGGCGCGCTCATACTGCCCACGGGGCCCGGTCTTTCGTCCATAACTTTTTCGTCCCAAACCGGTCTCACTCGGCGTGCCGAGGCTGCATCGGATTGACGATTACGTTTATGGTTCCTGGCGGATCATGCGACAACCCTTTGGATTCAACCCCCGGGAGGGGAACACGTGACGGTCGAAATCGGACGAAGTGCACTCGTGACGGTGGCGGCGGCCACATTGTGGACTTCCCCCAAAGCCGCCGAGATCACCGACCGACTGGCAGTCGGCACTCACTCGGCGATCCGTGAATGGGTCGCCGGGATGACACGTGAACAGCGAGTCGACGGACTGGTCGACCGGTCACTGTCACAGGTTCTGCTCGGCGAAGAGGTTCACGTCACCGACATCGACGGTGCCTGGGCCAAGGTGACCACCCCCGCCCAATCGTCCAGCTTGGATGAATCCGGTTACCCGGGGTGGATTCCGATGCGACAATTGATCGCCCCGGCCGAGCATCCGCCGACCGTGCCACACGTCGTGGCGGCCACCGCTACGGCCATCCGCGACGAACCCGACGGCGAAGTCCTCATGCCGGGTGTGACGATCGGCACCAGGCTGAACCTCATCGACGAACCGGCTTACCGAGGCTGGGCTCGCGTGGCGTTGCCGGGGGCACAGCCTCCCGGATGGGTCTTGTTGCGCGACGTGACCGAATGGCTCAGCGACCCGGTGGGGGCCACATCGGGTCGAATCGACGCCGTCAACATCGCCTCCCAGCTATTGGACGTGCCATACGTGTGGGGTGGTCTGACCGCTTACGGCCTCGACTGCTCCGGCCTGGTTTACCTCACCTACCGCATGCTCGGTATCGAGTTGCCACGTGACGCACACGATCAAGCCGACGCCACCGAGCCGGTCTCGACCGACGAGGCTCAGCCGGGCGACCTGTACTTTTTCGCGCGTAACGGCAAACGCATCCACCACATCGGTATTGCCACGAAGACCTCGGATTCGGGTAAACCCAGCATGATCCACGCCGCCGGGAACTACGGCAAGGTCGTCGCCGAAGAATTCACCGACGAACGCCTCGAAACCTTTGTCGGCGCGCACCGCGTCTTCACCAACTGAAACGGACAGCGCGGGCGACCCGTTCACCGGGCCGCCCGCGCTGCACTCTCGTATCAGGCGCCAGCCTCATCGAACTGACGCAACTCCCGCTTCAGCTCCGTGATCTCGTCCCGGTACCGGGCAGCCACCTCAAACTGCAGTTCTCGCGCCGCCGTCAACATTTGTTCGTTCAGAGTGGCGATCATGGCCTCCAGTTCGTCCCGGGGCGCACCTTCGGCCGTCGACACAATGGCGCCGGTGCGGCTGCGCACCCCGGGAACGGGAGCCTTGCCCCGGCTCTGCTGCCGACCCGAACCGCCCAACAACGTCTCCGAATCGGAGGCTTCGGTGTAGATGTCGTCGAGGATGTCACCGATTCGTTTTCGTAGGGGCTTGGGATCGATGCCGTGTTCGGCATTGTGAGCCAGCTGTTTCTCACGGCGCCGGTCGGTCTCGTCGATGGCCGAACGCATGGAATCGGTGATCTTGTCGGCATACATGATGACTTCACCGGAGACGTTTCGCGCAGCACGACCGATCGTCTGGATCAGTGACGTACCGGACCGGAGGAATCCCTCCTTGTCCGCATCGAGAATCGCCACGAGCGAGACCTCCGGAAGGTCCAGGCCCTCCCGAAGCAGGTTGATGCCCACGAGAACGTCGAAGTCGCCCGACCTCAGCTCTCGCAACAACTCCACGCGCCGCAACGTGTCGACCTCCGAGTGCAGGTACCGCACCCGAATGTCGTTGTCCAGGAAGTAGTCGGTCAGGTCCTCGGCCATCTTCTTGGTCAAGGTCGTCACCAGGACGCGCTCGTCACGTGCCGCGCGCTCACCGATTTCGTGCATAAGGTCGTCGATCTGTCCCTTGGTGGGACGAACCACCACCCGGGGGTCGACCAGGCCCGTAGGACGAATAACCTGTTCGGCGTACTGACCGTGCGCCTGTTCCATCTCCCAGTTGCCGGGCGTGGCGGACATGTACACCGTTTGCCCAACTCGGTCTCGGAACTCGTCGAACCGCAGCGGGCGGTTGTCCATCGCGCTGGGAAGACGAAAGCCGTGCTCCACCAGGGTTCGCTTGCGTGAGGCATCCCCCTCGTACATTCCGCCGACCTGTGGAACGGTGACATGTGATTCGTCGATGATCGTCACGAAGTCACTCGGGAAGTAGTCGATAAGACAGTGCGGAGCGCTCCCCTCCTCACGGTCGTCGATGTGCCGCGAGTAGTTCTCGATGCCGGAGCACGAACCGATTTGCCGCATCATCTCGATGTCATAGGCGGTTCGCATCCGCAACCGCTGCGCTTCCAACAGCTTTCCCTGACGTTCCAGCTCGGCGAGACGCTCTGCCAGTTCGAGCTCGATGGCACCAATGGCGCGTTCCATCCGCTCCGTACCGGTTGCGTAATGGCTGCCCGGGAAGATCAACACCCGGTCGGTTTCTCGGACCACGTCCCCGGTCAACGGATGCAGGAAGTACAGTTTTTCGATCTCGTCGCCGAACATCTCGATGCGGATGGCGAGCTCTTCGTACGCGGGAATGATCTCGATGGTGTCGCCGCGTACCCGGAACGTTCCGCGGGTGAACGCAAGATCGTTGCGGGTGTACTGCACGTCGACCAGTCGACGCAGCAGTTCATTGCGGTCGTACTCCTCGCCGACCCGGATGTCCGTGGCTCCGAGGAGATATTCCGACGGGGTGGCCAACCCGTAAATCGCCGACACGGTCGCCACCACGACGACATCGCGGCGAGTCAACAACGCGTGGGTCGCCGAGTGGCGGAGCCGTTCGACCTCGTCGTTGATCGAGGAGTCCTTCTCGATGTAGGTGTCGGTTTGAGGAACGTAGGCCTCGGGCTGGTAGTAGTCGTAATAGGAGACGAAGTACTCGACAGCGTTGTCGGGCAACAGTTCCCGAAACTCCTTGGCCAATTGCGCAGCCAGCGTCTTGTTGTGTGCCATCACCAGCGCCGGGCGTTGCAACCGCTCGATCAGCCACGCAGCCGTCGCGCTTTTCCCGGTCCCCGTGGCACCCAATAGAACGACATCGCGCTCACCACCGTTGACTCGACGCGCCAGCTCGTCGATCGCCGTCGGCTGGTCACCGGCCGGTTCGTAGTCGCTGATGACGGTGAACGTGCCGTCGTACCGTGGAATGTCGTCGGTTGTCACGAGCCCTAAAATACGCCGCGGTTGTGACAACGGCGAACACGAACACTCCTGTGATCGCGTCACAATGAATCACCAGACCCGGCCTGACTCGTTGAGCGTTACGTGGGTATCACCAAGCGCCAGAAGTTCGACACGTTCATGGTGTGGCTGGTGTGCGCCGGGCTCGCCGCGGCATTGGCCTGGACCGGCGTCAGCTGTATGAGCCGCACACCCGACCAACCGCGCCCCGTTACCGCGGTCGAAGCGGGGCGCCTTGCTCAGATCCGCGCCACCGGCGCCGACATGGGCACCACCGCGATGCGGTTGGAACTTCCGGAGTCGATGGGAGCGGTCGGGCTCGACGGTTATGTCGACTGGACGAGTCCCATGGTGCACGCCACCACACGACTCGACGGGGAACCGACCGGTCTGATTCAAGCGGTGCCGGGGCTGATCGCCGGTCACCCGGCCACCGATGTCGATGCCATGACCGAGCCACCGGCCGACGGATGGACCGTGCGTCGCATGCAGCAGTCGCAGTCCGCCGATGCCGATCCCGGGCAAGCCGCCGTCGACATCCTGCTGTCTGCTGTCCTCGCGCTGGGGTCATCGGCGCCCGTCGACGCGTCCTTTCTCACCCAGACCGGTGTGTGGCTCAAGGAGGCCACCGTCGACGGTGAGACCGTGGACGTCATACGTGCACCGCTCCTTCTGCAACCGGGCACCGACGATACGGAAAACGCCGAATCGCCCGAAGCCGTCTTCTGGGTCGATCGGGATTCACAGCTTCGTCGGCTTCAAGCCGACCCTGCCGGAAACGGTCTGGCGACGATCGACCTTCTACTCGATCAGCCGGAGGTTCCGCGCCTGGAACCGGTCGCCGTGTTGGGTGGGCCGGCAGTGGAGCCCCGAGACCTTTCCGCCGAGGAGGCCGAACGTATCGCGGACCTGAGGTCGACCACCAGCGGTCGAGCAGCTCGCATCGACCTTCGCCTGCCCGTGGGCGACGACGAAATCCTCACAGCCCGGGGATGGGTCGATTGGAGATCGGCGGTGGCATACCTTGCGGTGGACGCTCCCGGAGACAACGAAGACGGTCTTCTGTTCGCGTTGGGTTCGGGAGCCGCCGAGATCGCGCTGCCCGTCGACGGAATGCCACCGGCCGAACCGCCGACGGAGGGCTGGACTGCCCAGCGTTGGGGTGAGCGGGTCGAAAGTGGCGGAAGTGGTGACTTTGACACCCTCGTGTATCAGCTCCTGGCCATGGGCTCGCTGGAGATCAACACCGCAGAGGAAGCGGACGAAGCGGGGACATGGCTACGCGACGACGACGTCGACGGGACCCCTGTGGACGTCGTCGAGTTGACCGCTCCCGGCGAAAACGAAACCGAGGCCGGCGCCGCACCGTTCCGATACTGGGTTGACCAAGACGAATCTCTGGTGCATCGTGTCCAACTGCGGACCAACGGTTTCGGCATGGGACAGGCCACATTGACCATCGAGGATCCACCGATGCTGAGTGTCCCGTACGACATTGTGGCGGCCTTGGCCGGTTAGACCGGCAGCCGCCTTGTCCACGGTATTCACTCCATGCCCGTAACAAGGTCGCGATGACCGGTCTTTTAACGAGGCGAGGGAACGACAGATGGATTCCGAGTTTGACCGTCTGGTGGCCGAAGCATCCGCCGCAGACGTCGACGGATGGGACTTCGGTTGGTTGCGCGGGCGCGCAACCGAGGAGCGCCCGCCGTGGGGCTACTCCCGTGTCATGGCGGAGCGACTCGCCCAAGCCGAGCGAGCCCTGGACCTTGCGACCGGCGGCGGCGAGGTTCTCAACGAGGCCCCCACGTTTCCGCCCGTCATGGTGGCCACCGAATCATGGCCGCCGAACCTTTCCAAGGCGGCCGAACTGTTGGCTCCACGTGGCGTCAACGTGGTCGCGGCACACTGGCCGGGCCCACTACCCTTCGACGCCGAAACGTTCGATCTTGTCGTCGCCAGGCACCCCGTGGGTGTGCGTTGGAGCGAGATTTCACGTGTCCTGGCTCAGGGGGGCCACTATGTGGCCCAGCATGTCGGTCCGGCAAGCGCCGTGGAGGTCACCGAATGGTTTCTCGGGCCTCAACCGGGTGCCTTCGGCAATCGAACGCCTCAAGCTGCTCGCGATGGCGCCACGAAGGCAGGTCTGACCGTGGTCAACCTACGTTCGCGGCGCCTGCGGATGGAATTCTTCGACGTGGGCGCCGTCGTCTACTTCCTTCGCAAGGTGATCTGGATCGTCCCGGGTTTCACCGTCGACGACCATGTACCCGCATTGGAGGCGATGCATCGTCACATCCAACGCAGGGGATCGTTCGTGGCGCACTCGGCGAGAATGCTCATCGAGACGGTCAAACGCTAAGCACGGCCACCATCGAGCGTCGAGGCCTGCGCCCACGGCGCGACTCGCTTCCACACCTGGTCAAACCAGGGCTCTTTTATCCGGGCATAGTCGGCGACGTCGTGTGCCCTAGCTGCGATGTCCCGTTTAACGGCGGTGTACTGGTCACGCTCGTGCGGGTGCGCCCGCAAAAAATCGCGCATGGCGGTCGCAAAATACGCGCCCTGTGACCCCTCACGGCGCACGTGTATATGGGAGCGGTCGGCCGGGTCCACGCCGACGTGCATCCTTTTCTCCCAATCACGGCGGTCGGGAGCGAACGGTTTGGGGGTATCGTGGCGAATCGGTATCAATGGAAAACCGGCGGCCGTCAACCGCTCGGCGAATCCGTCCGCCACCGCCAGGTCCGTCACCGTCATCTGGACATCGATGACGTCCTTCGCCGCCTGCCCCGGAACCGAAGTCGATCCTATGTGCTCAATACGTTGAACGTCGTCGCCAAGTAGATACCGAAGCCTCGCGGCCAAGCGATCGAACCTACGCGGCCATTCCGGGTCGTATTCGACCACCTCGACCGGCCCCGGCAACCCGACCACCTCGCCGCGTCGCTTCCGTGCCTCGAACACGAGTAGGCGGTCGTGCCACAACCTCGACACCGTCGATTCGGTGTCTGCCAGATCACCGGAATTGTCGATCACGATATCGGCGATCTTGAGCCTTGTCTCCTCAGCCGCCTGAGCCCGGATACGGGCGGTCGCGGCCTCACGTTCCACTCCCCTGTCGGCCAGCCGCTGAAGACGCGTCTCCATGTCCGCTGTCACCACCACGACCACATCGAACGTCGACGCCAATCCAACCTCCGCCAGCAGAGGCACGTCTTGGACCACGATCGCGTCCGCCGGAGCAGCCTCGGTCAACTCGCGGGCTCGCGCGCGCACCCGGGGGTGGATGATCGCCTCCAGGCGCGATCGTGCCTCGGCGTCTCCGAATACCAGCCGGGCGATCGCAGCTCGGTCCAATGCACCGTCGGCGCCCACCGCTTCACTCCCGAAGGCAGCGACAATGGCAGCGATACCGTCGGTGCCGGGCGCCACAACGTCCCTAGCCAACGTGTCGGAATCGATGATCACAGCGCCGTTCTGCGCCAGAAAACGGGCAACGGTACTTTTCCCCGCTCCCATGCCACCGGTCAGTCCCACATTCAACACGAGCCGATTGTCTCATTCGGTCCGCAGTAGTCGAGTGGACCGTTGGGCAAGCAACGAGCCCACCCGGGTATCGCAGCCGAGTGGGCTCTTGCCAACTGTTGTGCCGGTGTTGAAGGCGCCCCGTTCAAACACCGGATTCAGCCTATACCTGCTGATCAGCGGCTTTTACACGGGGCCGGGGGCGGCCGGATAATTCCGACCGCCCCCGGCTCAGGTATTTCTAGCTACCGGCCAGCTTCTCGCGCAGTGCTGCGAGAGCCTCGTCGGTGGCCAAGGTCCCCGAGGGGCCCTGGTCGGGCTGCGAAGCCGTCTGAGTCTGCTTCTTCTTCTCAGTCGGCTTGCGCTCGCTCTGGGCGCTCTCGCCGCCGTCTGCCGGCGGTTCACCGATAACCCGCTCGGCGATCTGGCGACCGTGCTCTTCCCAGCGGGAGCGAGCGTCGGCGTACTGACGCTCCCATTCCTCGCGAGCCGCGTCGTAGCCGTCCAGCCACTCGCCGGTCTCGGAGTCGAAGCCCTCCGGGTAGATGTAGTTGCCCTGGTCGTCGTACTGAGCGGCCATACCGTACAGCGTCGGGTCGAACGCTTCCTCGTTCTCCACGTACGCTTCGTTGGCCTGCTTCAGCGACAACGAAATCCGCCGCCGGTCCAGGTCGATGTCGATGACCTTGACCATCACGTCGCTGCCGACCTCGACGACCTGCTCGGGCACCTCAACGTGGCGCTCGGCCAGCTCGGAGATGTGGACCAGGCCTTCGATGCCGTCTTCCACGCGAACGAATGCACCGAACGGAACCAGCTTGGTGACCTTGCCGGGCACGATCTGGCCGATGGCGTGAGTACGCGCAAACTGACGCCACGGGTCTTCCTGGGTCGCCTTCAGCGACAAGGAAACGCGTTCGCGCTCCATGTCGACCTCAAGCACCTCGACCTCGACCTCTTTGCCGACCTCGACGACTTCGCCCGGGTGGTCGATGTGCTTCCAGGACAGCTCCGACACGTGCACCAGGCCGTCCACGCCGCCCAGGTCGACGAACGCACCGAAGTTGACGATCGAGGACACGACGCCCTTGCGGACCTGCCCCTTCGCCAGCTTGTTGAGGAACTCGGTACGAACCTCGGACTGCGTCTGCTCCAGCCAAGAACGACGGGACAGAACCACGTTATTACGGTTCTTGTCCAGCTCGATGATCTTGGCTTCCAGCTCCCGGCCGACATAAGGCTGGAGGTCACGAACCCTGCGCATCTCGACCAGCGACGCGGGAAGGAACCCACGCAGGCCGATGTCGAGGATCAGGCCGCCCTTGACCACCTCGATGACGGAGCCGCGCACGACACCGTCTTCTTCCTTGACCTTCTCGATCGTGCCCCATGCGCGCTCGTACTGAGCACGCTTCTTCGACAAGATCAGGCGGCCTTCTTTGTCCTCCTTTTGAAGGACCAGCGCCTCAACGTGGTCACCGGTGGATACGACTTCCGCCGGGTCTACGTCGTGCTTAATTGACAATTCGCGGGAGGGGATCACACCCTCGGTCTTGTAGCCGATGTCGAGCAGGACCTCGTCCCGGTCGACTTTGACTACGGTGCCTTCAACGATGTCGCCGTCGTTGAAGTACTTGATGGTCTCGTCGATCGCGGCGAGGAGGGCTTCCTCACTACCAAGGTCGTCGACGGCGACCTGGGGGCCGTTTTCGGCGGCGGTGCTCGAGGTGGCCTCGATGCTGCTCGTCATGTGGGTTGGTGCTCCGGTTACTGGTGGTCTCTCGTTGCCTGTGTGCGGGGCCGTCACCTGAAAACACGTCAGATGGTGTAGACCTACTCCATGCCGAGGCCACCGGCTCCCACGATCGCACCCACCAGCCTACCGTGTCTTCACGTACCACACGCACTCGCACCCGGTCTCAACCCGATCCGTATTGCGCGCGTCACCTGGCGGTCATCACCGGCAGATGATTCAAGTTCACTCTTAGTGAGCTGCGGCATCCCAATCACGCCCAAACCCGACCGATACATCCAACGGGACGGCAAGCTTGGCAGCCGCCGACATCCGGTCTCGCACAAGGATCTCCACTGCTTCCTCCTCCCCGGCGGCAACCTCGAGCACGAGTTCGTCGTGCACCTGCAGCAACAGGCGAGAGCGGTGACCGGCCTCCTGCAACGCCTCCTCAACCCGCAACATCGCGATTTTTACGATGTCGGCCGCGCTGCCCTGTATCGGCGCGTTCAACGCCGCACGTTCGGCCATCTCACGCCGCTGACGATTGTCGCTGGACAGATCGGGCAGATAGCGGCGTCGCCCGAACATCGTCTCGGTGTAGCCGCGACGGCGCGCCTCGTCGACCACGGAGCGCAGATAGTCGCGCACGCCACCGAACCTGTCGAAGTATTCGGTCATCAAGCCGCGGGCCTCCTCCGGCGTGATGCCCAACTGTTGGGACAGGCCATATGCGGACAGTCCGTACGCCAACCCATACGACATTGCCTTGATTCGTCGTCGCTGTTCGGCATCCACGGCTGCCGCCTCGACGCCGAACACCCTGGACGCCACAGTGGTGTGAAGGTCCTCACCGGAATTGAAGGCGCCGATCAGGCCGTCGTCGGCAGACAGGTGCGCCATGATCCGCATTTCGATCTGGCTGTAGTCACACGTCATGAGCGACGCGTGGTCTCCGGAGACGACGAACCCCTTACGGATACGACGCCCCGCTTCGGTGCGTACCGGAATGTTCTGGAGGTTGGGATCCGAGGACGACAGTCGCCCTGTGGCGGCAACCGTTTGATGAAACGTGGTGTGAATGCGGCCGTCATCGGCAACGGCGGCCAACAGTCCGTCGACGGTCTGTTTGAGTTTTTCCACATCTCGGTGACGGAGAATCGCTTCCAGGACCGGGTGTTGCGTCTTGGCGTACAGGCTCGCCAACGCCTCTGCGTCGGTGGTGTATCCGGTTTTGGTCCGCTTCGTCTTCGGCATTTCCAACTGATCGAACAGGATCTCCTGCAGCTGTTTGGGTGACCGCAGATTGAACTGCCTGTCGACCGCGGTGTGGGCCGCTTCCACGGCCTCTGCGGCTTGACGCGCAAACGAATCCGCCAGATCACGTAGGTGCTCGACATCGGCACCGATCCCCTTTATCTCCATGTCGGCGAGAACCGTCAGCACGGGGAGCTCCATGTCGCTCAAGAGGTCCGCGACGCCGTGGGAGTGCAGCTGGTCGATCAACGCGGTCGCCAGGTCGCGCACGGCCGTTGCGCGTCGCGCCAAACGCGCCGCCGCGCGCGGCCCGTCGTCCTCCAGACCGGCCAACGTGGGCTGAACGTCGTCGGTTTCCGCCGATTCCAACCGCCGTCCGAGGTACCTCTCCGTCAGAAGCTCCAAACCATACGAACGCATATCGGGACGGATGAGATAGGCGGCCAACGCCGTGTCACACACCAACCCCGCCAAGCGCCATCCCATGTTCGGTGCCGCCCACAGGAGACGTTTGGCCTCGTGGGTAACCTTGTGGACATCGGGGTCGGCCAACCAGGCCAACCAAGCCCGTTCGTCTTCCGGATCGAATCGGGCGGGGTCGCACCATACCTCTTCGCCGGGCGCGGCCAGAGCGATCGCCTCCACGTTTCCGGTGCCGTGAGAAAATCGGCCCTCGACGACGAGCCCGACGGGCTCGGAACGGTCCAACCCCGCCAGCCACGTCGAGAGCCCTCCCGGCTCCAGCATTGTCAACCGAGCCTCCACCGGGGGCGGCCCCACGGGTTCGATCGCTTCACCGATTCGGCGATCGCCGAGTTGAGCACGGAGTCGGTCCTGAAGTGTCACGAACTCCAACGCCTCGAACAGCTCCGCCGTCGACGCGGCGTCCCATCCCTCCCATCGCAGACCTCCGACCTCTGTGGGCAAGACCAGGTCGGTGACCAGCCGGTTGATCTGGGCGTTACGAAGTACATCGGACAGGTGGGCTCGAAGGTTTTCACCGGCCTTGCCCTTGATTTTGTCCGCCGCAGCCACCACACCGTCCAGGCCCTCGTAGGCGGCAATCCACTTTGCCGCCGTCTTGGGTCCGACGCCGGGGACACCCGGGAGGTTGTCACTCTTCTCCCCCACCAACGCGGCGAGATCACGGTAACGGCCGGGAGGCACACCATATTTCTCTTCGACCGCCGCCGGTGTCATGCGTTTCAACTCGGAGACGCCCTTGACCGGGTACAAGACGGTCACGTCGTCGGTCACCAGTTGAAACGCGTCACGGTCGCCCGAACAGATCAAAGTTTCGAATCCGGCGTGGCCGGCCTGCGTCGCAAGCGTGGCCAGAATGTCGTCGGCCTCGTATCCCTCCAGTGTCAGCCAGTGGACACCCACCGCGTCCAACACCTGTTGAATCAGCGGTATCTGCGACTTGAACTCGTCGGGAGTGGCCTGTCGCCCATCCTTGTATTCGGGATACTGCTCAGTTCGGAAGGACTTGCGCGACACGTCGAAGGCGACCGCGACGTGGGTCGGCACCTCGTCTCGAAGCACGTTGATCAGCATCGAGGTGAACCCGTACGCCGCGTTCGTCGTCTGTCCCGTCGTGGTGGAGAAGTTCTCCGCGGGCAATGCGAAGAAGGCTCTGTAGGCCATCGAGTGGCCGTCGATCAGCAGCAGACGGGGAGGATTCTGTGTCACGGGATCAGACTTTATCGGTCACGACCGACACCATCGATGGCGACGCCGACAGCATCATCACAACTACATAACTCTATGCGTAAATCAGGGTGGCGCGGTGGTCTCAGGACACCGACTCGTATTAGGTTGTCATCCACGTCACAATGTGACCGCGCGCGTTGATCTTCGCGCGTTTTGCCTGACTAACGCGACCTCAAGGAGACCACTCAATGACTCGCTCACGCTTCGCCTGGCGCGGCATCGCAGTCGCCGCCGCAGCGTCGCTCGCGTTGACCGCCTGCGGTGGCAGCAACGGGGACAACGGCAACGGCGACGAGGTACCCGAAGGCGACGGTGTCCTACGAATCGGCACCATCCTGCCCCAGACCGGAACCCTTGCCTTCCTTGGTCCTCCCGAATTCGCCGGCGTCGATCTCGCCGCTCAGGAAATCAACGAAGCCGGCGGTGTCCTTGGTAATGATGTGGTGATCAGCCACAAGGACTCCGGTGACACCTCCACCGACGTCGCCAACCAGTCGGCGGACGCGCACATCAGTGAGGGTGCCGACGTCATCATCGGTGCAGCCTCCTCGGCGGTGTCGTTCAACATCATGGCCAAGCTCAACTCCAACGAGATCATCCAGATTTCTCCGGCGAACACCTCGCCCGCTTTCACCACAGACCCGGATGCGGCGTACTACTACCGCACCGCTCCCTCGGACGTGATTCAAGGCCGCGTGCTCGCCGACGAGATCATCGCCGACGGCCACTCCAGTGTCGCCATTCTTGCGTTGCAGGACTCCTACGGCACGGGCCTTGCCGACGAGGTTGAGAAAAACATCGAAGGCGCCGGCGGCGAGGTCGTCATGAAGCAGATCTACGACCCGCAGGCAGCCGAGTTCAGTGCCGAGGTCGGTGAAGTCGGCGCCTCCGACGCGGATGCGCTCGTGCTCATCACCTTTGAAGAACTGACCAACCTGGGACCTCAGTTGTCCGAGGCCGGTTATGGGCCGTCCGAACTGGGCTGGTACCTCGTGGACGGCAACCTGTCCAACTACGGCGACAGTCTTCCGGAGGGCATGCTGGAAGAAGCCAAGGGAACCAAACCCGCCGTCGACACCGGCGACGACTTCCAGGAACGCCTGCTCAAGATCAACCCGGAACTGGGCGACTTCACCTACGCGGCCGAGTCCTACGACGCCGCGATCATCGCCGCCCTGGCCGCCGAGGCTGCCGGTAGCGATCACCCCAACGCCATCAAGACCGAGATGGTCAATGTGACGAGGGACGGCGAGAAGTGCACGACCTTTGCCGACTGCAAGGCTCTCCTTGAGGACGGTGCCGACATCGACTACGACGGTGTCTCCGGCCCGATCGAATGGACCGAGGACGGCGACATCTCCGTGGGCAGCATCGGTGTCTACGAATACGGCGCCGACAACAACTACGAAGTCCTGGGTTACCGGGAAGGTTCGCTGTAACCCACGGGCCGATAAACCGTAAACACCGTGGCCCGACCGGCCCCCCTCGCCGGTCGGGCCACATTTGTGTCCTCAGCGCTTCTCCGGCAACGACAAACGCCTTGTACGGGAAGGTGTCCCGTACAAGGCGTTTGAAACGGACTTACCTGGCCTTGGCCAACGTTCCCAGGTAGAGCTCGATCACCTTCGGGTCGTTGACGAGGTCGGCCCCCGAGGCCGTGTAGGCGTTACGTCCCTGGTCCAGGACATAACCGCGATCACAGATCTGCAGGCAACGGCGTGCGTTCTGCTCCACCATCACCACGGTCACTCCGGCGCTGTTGATTTGCTTCGTCTGGTAGAAGACCTCGTCCTGCATCATCGGGGACAACCCGGCCGACGGTTCGTCCAACAGCAGTACCGACGGATTCATCATCAGGGCGCGGGCCATAGCCACCATCTGGCGTTCACCACCCGACAGAGAGCCCGCCCGTTGCTTGCGCTGCTTGGCCAACACGGGAAACAGGTCGGTTACGAATCCGAACCGTTCGGCGAACTTCTTGGGTTTCAGGTAGGTGCCCATCTCGAGGTTTTCCTCGATGGTCAGTTGCCCGAACACGTTGTTGGTCTGTGGGACGTACCCGACACCACGCGGAACCAGTGAATGGGCCTTGAGGTTCGTGATCTGTTCACCACGCAACCTGATCGCACCCTGACGAACACGGACCATACCGAACATCGACTTCAACAACGTCGACTTCCCGGCGCCGTTGGGACCGATGATCCCGATGAGCTCGCCTTCTTTCGCGTACAGGTCCGCGCCGTGCAGGATATCGACCTCCGGCGAGTAGCCTGCGTAGATCTCATCGACGACCACGAGCGCGTCCTTGGACTGTTCCACGTGTTCGGAACGGTCGATCTGTTGGATGCCGGCGGTGTCGTCCTCCAGCTCGGCCTGCGTCAGCTCTTCCCCGGTGTCGTCAACCGGCGTCGACTTGTCATCGGTCACGACTCATCACCCTCGTTCGGAACATCGGAGGTTTCAGCACCGTCGTGGTGCTGTCCCAAGTAGGCGTCGATCACTGCAGAGTCGGCCATGACCGCAGAGGGCGGTCCTTCGGCGATGACGGCTCCCTGACCCATCACCACGACCCAGTCGCTGATGTCGTGCACCATGTCCATGTCGTGTTCGACGAACAGGACCGTCATGCCTTCTTCACGCAGTTCCTTGACGTGGCCCAGCAACGACTGCGTCAACGCAGGGTTGACGCCCGCCATCGGCTCGTCCAGCATCACCATCGACGGATTCGCCATCAACGCTCGGGCCATTTCGAGTAGCTTTCGTTGACCACCCGAAAGGCTTCCGGCGAAATCGCGGTATTTGGTGTCGAGCTTGAAGCGTTCGAGCAGTTCCATGGCACGCTCACGGTTAGCGTTTTCCTGTGATGCCCAGGCAAAGGGCATGAGGCTCTGCCAGAAGCTTTCACCCGCTTGACCGCCGGCACCCAACAGCATGTTGTCCAACACGGTCATCCGGGACAGTGCCTTTGTCAGCTGGAACGTCCTGATCATGCCGCTTCGCGCCACTTGGTGGGCGCGACGTCCGGCGAGGGACCGCCCTTCAAACGACCACATACCGGTATCGGGCTTGTCGAACCCGGTCAACAGGTTGAAGAGAGTGGTCTTCCCGGCTCCGTTGGGACCGATAAGGGCGGTAATCGCTCCACGCTGGATCTCCAAGTGGTCGACGTTGACAGCCTTCAAACCACCAAACGACCGCGTTACCTTGTCGGCCACCAGGATCGAGTCCGCTTTCGCCGCACCGGGCACCGGGTCAACCGCCGCCAACGCCGCGGTCGCGCGCGCTTTCGCGGTCATGGTCGTCGTCTCGTCACCGGACATCCAGGCTCAACTCCCTCTTGTCCCCAAGGATTCCCTGTGGACGGTAAATCAACAACAAGACCATTCCCACGCCCATGAAGACGTACACCAGCGGACCGGATTTCGTTGTCGCGAGGAGCCATGTCGGCAATACCTCGAGCGCCGAAAGGCCGTTGAGCACACCGACCAGGAAGTTGTAGAGGAACCAGAAGATCATGGCGCCCAGGAGCGGGCCGAACAGGCGGGCGGCGCCGCCAAGGATCAACATCACATAGCAGTAGAACGTCAGTTCGGTTGAAAAGAGGTCCGGCTGCACGTTGTCTCGGCCAAGACCGAACACGAAACCACCGAGAGCACCGAAGAGGCCTCCCAGGACCAGCGCCTGCATCTTGAAGCTGAATACGTTCTTGCCCAGGCTGCGCACGGCGTCCTCGTCCTCGCGGATACCTTTCAGGACGCGCCCCCAAGGGCTACGCATGACCATGAACATCAACAGGATGCACAGTACGACCAGACCCCACCCGACCGTCATGACCCACAGGTCCGATCTGGTGTATTGCACGATCCCCAGATCCAGTCTCCAACTGTGCGGGTAGGGGTTCATCGCCTCGAAATCGGTGGTGAAGGTGCCCACGGGACGGGTTCCGTCGGAACCACCCGTGTATTCGCTGAAGGTCGTCGAACGTGCCAGTCTTCGAATGATCTCGGCCGCCGCGATCGTCACAATGGCCAGATAATCGGCTCTGAGTCGCAGCGTCGGGATGCCCAGAAGCAGCGCCAGAAGTACCGCCCCGGCCAAGCCGATGACGATGCTCAACCAGAACGGCAGATTGAACGCCGCGACCGCAATCGCCATACCGTAGGCCGCGACCGCGGCGAAACCGGCCTGCCCAAAGTTCAGCAGGCCCGCATAACCAAAATGAACGTTCAAACCGATGGCGCAGATGGCGTATGCCAACATCGTCGGCCCGAAGGCCTGTTGCAGTGCGCTGGAAAGGATTTGCATAAATTCCACGGCGATACTCCACCCTTACCCGATCCGCTCTCGGCGGCCCAGGATGCCCTGTGGCCGTATCAGCAACACCACGATCAAGACGGCGAGACCGCCGACGTATTTAAGCTGCGGTTCGATCCACATCGTCGACACCTGTGTGAAGACGCCGATGAGTAGCGCGCCGAGGATGGCCCCGAACGCCGTACCCAAACCACCGAGAATGACGGCCGCGAAAATCAACAACAGCAGCTGCATACCCATGTCGAATTTCACGCCGCGGTCGAGGGTCAAGGCCGCGCCCGCCAAGGCCGCCAGCGCACCGCCGGCCGTCCACACCCAACGGATGACACGGTCGACGTCGATGCCCGACGCTCCTGCGAGCGAGGGGTTGTCGGCAACGGCTCTGATCGCCTTGCCGATTCTCGTGTACATCAGAACGAGTCCCACAATGATGACCGCCGCGATCGCGACCGCATCGATGATCAATTTCTTTGGCGTGGCCTGGAACAGCACGAAGTCGATCGATGTTTGGCTGACGTATTCGTTGAAGCGCTCCGTGTTGGGGCCCATCGTGTAGTTGGTCATGTAACGCAGGATCAACGCGAAACCGATGGAAATGATCATCATGGTGACCAGGCCCGTACCACGTCTGCGCAGCTGTCCCCAGAAGAACCTGTCCTGAAGCCACCCGAACAGTCCGCCCAGGATTACCGCCGCCGGCATGGCCCACACAACCGGGACGCCGAAGCTGACGTTGACGATGTACGCCATCGCTCCGCCAAACGTGACCAGCTCACCGTGGGCGAAGTTCGTGAGCCCCATCGTCCCGTAGACAAGAGACAGCCCGACTGCGGCGAGACCGATGATCAGACCGAAGTGAAGGCCGTTGTAGATGACGTTGCCCCATCGGGCGAACCCGCTGCCGCCCCCACAGATCTCCTCGCCGGTTTCCTCGTCGACGATGCACTTCTCTTCCTCGGGGCTTTGAGACCCCTCGGTGTCTCCGGAAGAGTTGTCGGGCTCGTTCAGACTGCTACCCAACGGGAACAGAGCGTTTCGGACCGCTCCCGCGTCGACACGCAGCAGGTCGGTGGAGTTTCGACCGGTCCTGACGACAAGGTCGTCTGGGAGGGTCGACTCGTCGAGTTCGACGCGGTATTCGCCCGGCTCCGGCACCAAAATCTCCCAGGTGCCGTCATCGGCCGATTCGGCGGTACCAACCTCGGAGTCGTTGGCGTCGTAGACGGTAAGAGTCACTCCGGCTACCGGTTCGTCATCGGCGTCCTTGTTCTCCAGCACACCTTTGAAGCCCTGCTCGTCTTGAGCCCAACCGGCTGAGGCCCCCAACCCGAGTAGCACGAACAGTGCACCCACCAGGGCGCACAGCGATATCCCGATTCTTCGCAACGGGGCTCCTTATGAGCAGCGGCGGATAGATCCTGCAATCAAACGTGTCGGGGATCATACCGAGGCGTGCCGGTCGGAAGTAGCACCGATGCGAAGCTGTTATCAAGTCGCGGCGACATGGCGATCGGATCATTCGCCGTGTGCGCCCACGAGGTCAATCCGACGACGCGTCATCCGTTGTGACACCGTCGGGTTCGGACTCGTCGATGATTCGCTCGGCGACCGCCCGCATGGACAGCCTGTGGTCCATGGCCGCTCGCTGGATCCAACGAAACGCGTCGGGTTCCGACATTCCATACCGCGTCATCAAGAGGCCTTTGGCGCGGTCGACGAGTTTGCGGATCTCCAACCGTTCCGACAGGTTGTCGACCTCACGTTCCAAAGCGACGAGTTCGGCGAAGCGTGCCAGCGACAGTTCGATCGCGGGCACCAGATCGCTTTTCTGGAACGGCTTCACCAAGTACGCCATGGCACCGGCACTTTGCGCCCGCGCGATCAGGTCACGCTGACTGAACGCCGTCAGTATCACCACGGGGGCGATCCTCGCCGACACGATTTTCTCCGCCGCCTGAAGCCCGTCCATGATCGGCATTTGAATGTCGCAGATCACCAGGTCCGGGCGGGTCTCCTGCGCAAGTTTCACCGCAGCCTCACCGTCGGCGGCCTCCGCGACGACCTCATAACCTTCCTCGGTCAACATCTCTGCCAAGTCCAGGCGGATCAGGCCTTCGTCCTCGGCGATCAGGACCCTCCGGCGCGCGGTTTCGGCGTTACCCGTCATGCCCGTGGCACACCCTTCCGTTGCTCCATCGACGTGCCGGCACGGTGCCGTATACGCGGATAAAAGCGTAACCGGTCGAGGCGTGGATCGGCCTCGTGGACCGGGTAAGTCAGCGCGGCGGCGGCACCGCCGGTGAGAACGGGGCACAGGTTGATACGCCGTGGGGCGGCCACCGCGAGAGCTGAAAACGGTCCGGGTACTATATTCACCGCGGCCTTCAATCGTCGATCAACCCGTTGTTCGACGTCGAAGTCTGTTTCATGCCGAGGTGGTGGAATTGGCAGACACGATGGATTCAAAATCCATTGTCCGCGAGGGCGTGCGGGTTCAAGTCCCGCTCTCGGCACCAGTGTGATGTCTCAGGACATCGAGGACGGCTGAACCCATGTTTTGTGGGTTCAGCCGTTTCTGTTTTGCGGGTGGGGCCGGGTGGTCGTCCGGTGGATTGGTAGCGCTTGGTGGGGTCGAGGGCCAGTTGGGCGAAGGACTTCGCCGGTGATGGCGTTGATGATGGTGATGTCGAGGTCTTGGATAAGGGCGATGACGGGTTCGGGTGTGGGTTCGTCCGATGCCAACGGAGTAGAAGACATGCCTGAGCATCCCCGATCGAAGCCTGTCGGCCATGACCCGACACATCAGTCCGGCATGACCCGAGACACCCGGCCGGGATGTCCTGAACCACAGCACCGCTCTCGGCACCAGAAGATGTCTTAAGGCATCACGACAGAGCCGGGCTCCGGTGGAGTCCGGCTTTTTCGTGCCGTTGGAACACGCCACTCTTACGGCATGCGTGAGCGGCGCCCCTTCCGTCTCGAAACACATCGACACGCGGTTCAACGGGTCGACGGCTGGACCGCGTTCGCGTCGATTGCGACCAGCGCGCCACCGGTTTATCCCTGCAGCTCTTCCCAGATCTCACGGTCACGTTCGGGAGTCCAGATACGAGGTCGGGCGACCCCGGACAACTCGTCCCACAGCCGCGAAACGTTGAACGGGAGGCAATGGTCGAATATCGGCCAACCACCGTAGGTCGGCGCGAGAGCCCGGTGCACAGCAGCGAAAGCGTCCTTCAAGCTGCCTCCGGCCTTGTGCACCGTCGTGGTGCGTTCAATGGTTGTCGTCAGAAACCGACGGGTCTGTTCGATGGACGCGGCGACAGCCGCGCCTCCATGGGCGACGGCGCCTCGCCCGCCGACAAGCACGTCGGCCCCGAACCCGGCGACGGTGTCGAGCGTGCTCGTGGCCCACTCCCGGTGAAAAGCGTCTCCCGTGTACAGCGCCGCCTGTGATTCGACAAGGTCTCCGGTGAACAGAATCCTGTGCCGCGGAAGCCACACGACAAGGTCGCCCTCCGTATGGCCTTTGCCGCAATAGGCAAGGACGACCTCTCCCCTGCCCTGGCCCAGCTGGATGGTCATCCGCTCCGAGAACGTCATCGTGGGATGCGTCAAACCGCGAATGGTCTCCGGGCGCTCGAACAGACGTGGCATACGGGCCTGTTCCGACAACCGATCGGCCTCGCCCCGCTCGTTGATCAACGCCGCGGTCTTCTCGTGCGCAATGATCTTGTCCGTGCCGAACGCCTCGGCTCCGAGAGTACGAACGGCGTGGTAATGCGTCAGCACGAGGTACCGAACGGGCTTGTCGGTGTGCCGTCTCAGTGTCTCAAGCCACCGTCGCGCAGTGTGCGGAGTGGCTGTGGCCTCAATGCAGACAACGAAGTCGTCGCCCTCGATGGCCGCCACGTTGGGATCGCCTTCGGCGGTGAGTGCGTATATGCCGTCACCGAGCACCTCGACGGTTTGCTGCTTCGGAGTGGTGTCGGCGCTGGACGCAAACGGACGACTCACAGCCATCTATCCTCTCGCCGCAAGGAAAAGCGGCATATGAAGGTGCCCGGGACATCGCACGCGACGGCACCCGGAGCGTGCTCTCATCGTTCTAGGAGTCGTCACGATCGTCATCGTCATCGTCATCGTCGTCGCGATCGTCGTCGTCGTCGCGATCGTCGTCGTCGTCGCGATCGTCGTCGCCCGGGTTCTCGGTCACCTGGTCGTCTTGAGGCTCATCGTCGCCGCCGCCGCAAGCGGACATGCCGAAGGCAAGCGTCGCGGCCATCACCGCGCCAACGATCCGTGTCTTCATCATGTGCCGACAATAACCGGACCAGCCCCGGCCTCATGTGGTGACACCGATCCCGCCCGGTGATGTGCCGAGCCGCGGGGCACGCCTATGCAATCGGTTTCACCGCCAGGCAGCGGGGTCTGCCGCAAGGGAGACGACGTCGTCGGGAAGCGTTGACATGGCAACCGAATGCAACGTAACCGACTCGAGAATCGCGCGTTGGCCGGCCCGCAACGCAATCCACACCGTTTGCAATGCACCGGCTTCACCGGAATAGTCGATGTTCTCGGGCCGTTGACCCCGCACTCCCATCAAGGGGCCGTCAACGACCCGAATGACGTCGGCCAACGAAATCTCCTGCGCCCCGCGAGCAAGACGGTGACCACCGTCGGAGCCGCGTCGCGATTCGACGATGCCACCTCGGCGTAGCTGCAGCAGGATGGACTCACAGAACTTGGTGGGTATCCGTTGAGCTGCAGCGACCCGTTCAGCCGACGTCCAGGTATCACCTGCCACGGTCAAAGCCAAACAGGCGCGCAAAGCATAGTCCACTCGAGCCGACAGTCGCATGATCCCATTGTCGCCTACAACGGCTGTGGATCAACGCCCGTCGACGTCGCCCACCGCGCCGTCAGCCGACGGTTACGGTGCGGTCGCCGAACATTATGGAACACCCTCGGGAGTCGCAGGCATCGGCCGGAGAAGCCCCTCCTGCACCGCCGTTCCGATATGACTGCCTTCTCGGGTGAAAAACATGCCGGTGGCCAGCCCGCGCCCGGCGGCCGCCGACGGCGACCGCGAGTCGTACAGGAACCATTCGTCGGCACGAAACGGCCGATGAAACCAGAGGGCGTGGTCGAGGCTTGCCCCCTGATACCCACCCGGCCCCCAGACCTTGCCGTGCTCGTTGAGGACGGTGTCAAGAAGGGTGAGGTCGCTGGCGTAGGTGAGCACGCACACGTGGATCAAGGGATCGTCCGGCAGACGTCCTGCGGCGCGCATCCAGACCCGCTGTTCATGCGCTGGAGGGCGCTCACCTGAGGCGGTGAAACCGGATTCGCCGACGTAACGGACGTCTATGGGACGTGCGGTCCTCGACCAGATGCCGAGCCGGTCTGGGTGATCGGCCAGACGCTGCGCCAGCGTGGGCACGTCTTCGGGCTCCGGGACCTTCAACGGTGACGGCTCTGCGTGATCCAGCCCCTGTTCACCGATGTGGAAAGACGCGGACATGAAAAAGATGAGTTGACCGTTCTGCAGCGCGGTCGTCCGGCGCACCGAGAACGAACGCCCGTCCCTGATGCGTTCAACCTGATAAACAATCGGCTTGGTCGCATCACCGGGTCGCACAAAGTACCCGTGCAGCGAGTGCACCGAACGGTCCTCGTCCACGGTGCGTCCCGCGGCGATGAGCGCCTGTCCGGCGACCTGCCCACCGAAAACGCGCGGCGTGGACACCTGCGGCCCGATACCGCGGAAGATGTTGACCTCGATTCGCTCGAGGTCGAGGACGTGCAACAGCTCGTCGACTGCGGCCTGCCCGGTCAGTATCCGGGTCATCCTCGTTCTGCCAGCCCGACTCTGTGCACGCGCAATGTGTTCGTTGAGCCCGGGGTGCCCGGAGGAGAACCGGCCACGATGACGACGAGGTCCCCCATCTGGGCGGCCCCCAAGCCCAGAACCGCTTCGTCGACCTGCTGAAACATCTCATCGGTGTGATCAACGAATTCGACCAGATGACTGTCCACGCCCCAGGACAGGGCCAACTGGCAGCGGGTCTTCTCGTCCGGGGTGAAGGCCAGAAGGGGAAGCGGACAGTGAAGGCGCGAAAGCCTGCGCACGGTGTCGCCCGTCTGACTGAACGCGACCAGAGCCTTCGCGTCGACCGCCCGTGCGACACGGGAGGCCGCATGCGTGATGGCTCCACCCTGTGTTTTCGGGTCGTGTTCCAACCGGGGCGGTGTGAACTCGCCGCCTTCGGTGGTTGCCACGATGCTCGCCATCGTCCGCACCGTGTCGAGAGGGTACTTTCCGACGCTGGTTTCACCCGAGAGCATGACCGCGTCGGCTCCGTCGAGTACGGCGTTGGCGACATCGGACGTTTCAGCGCGGGTCGGGCGCGCATTGGAGATCATCGAGTCCAGCATCTGTGTCGCGACGATGACCGGTTTCGCGTTTTCACGGCACAACTGCACGCAGCGTTTCTGGACCAGTGGGACCTGCTCCAGCGGCAACTCCACCCCCAGGTCGCCTCGCGCCACCATGATCCCGTCGAATGCCGCGACGATGTCGTCCAGGCGCTCAACGGCTTCCGGCTTTTCGATCTTGGCCAACACGGGACGGCGCGCATCCATATCGGACATGATGGCGTGCACGGGTTTGATGTCCTCGGGCGACCGAACAAACGACAGGGCGATCATGTCGGCCCCGAGTTCGAGCGCGAACCGCAGGTCGTCGGTGTCTTTCTCCGACAGCGCCGGAACACTGATGTTGACGTTCGGCAACGAAAGACCCTTGTGATCGGACACCGGCCCGCCCTCGACCACCAGGCAGGCGATGTCGTCGTCGACGACATCGACGACCTCCAAGACCAGTTTCCCGTCGTCGACGAGCAGGCGGTTCCCGACTCGCACCTCGGCGGGAAGTTTGCGGTAGGTGACACCGACCCGTGTCGGTGTCCCCAGCACGTCCTGGCTCGTGATGATGACACGGTCCCCCGTGTTCCAGACCGTCGAACCGTTCTCGAACTTGCCGAGTCTGATCTTGGGGCCTTGCAGGTCGGCGAGGACACCGATGGCTCGACCGGTTTCCTCCGACGCGCGTCGGACCATCGCATAGACGGCTTCGTGGTCGGCATGGCTGCCGTGGCTGAAATTGAGGCGGGCAACATCCATGCCTGCTTCGGCCAGCCCGGCGATGCGCTCGGCGGTGGCGGTGGCGGGTCCTATGGTGCAAACGATCTTGGCTCGACGGGTCACGTGTTCGAGCGTAGTCCACAAAAATATTTGGTCGACTACATGGTCATGCAGGCTGAATGTCCGTTAACCGAACATCCGGTGACAGGTCATTCGAGCCGCCCCATGAAGGCGTCGCGTAGTACCGCCGCCTGCCACTGGTTCTTTCGATCGCGTCGTGAGTGCCACACCTCGGGCGAAGCCGCATCGAGAAACGCGCGGTATTCCTTACGGTTTTGCATATATCCGTACAGGTAGCCCACGAGCGCGAACGGCAGAGCGATCGGCACGATCAACATGGCCGACTCCAAAGCGTCGAAACAACCGACGATGATCGTTCCGAGGCTCGAGAACATCGCAATGTAGTACAACCGATAGCCCCACAGCGACCGACGAAACGGCATCTCCCGCCGGACTCGCTCAAGAGTCTCCTTCGCCTGCCTCATGTCCTGTTCGCTGGCCTCACGGTGTCCTTCATGGCCATGGGGTTCCGACGGTTCGGGTCCAGAAGGTTGTTGCGACACCCGGCAACAGTATCGTTAGGCTCCCGGCCCCGTGGGAGCGGATGATCGTTCATCGGCACACCATTCGGAATGCAGCACCGACATGATGATCTGATCAGAGAACACCCCGTTGTGGTACACGGCTTCACGACGCCGGCCCTCCACGACGAATCCGCATCTCCGGTAGGCACGTACCGCGCGGTCGTTGAAGCCCCACACGGTCAGCTCGATGCGGTTGAGCCCCATTTCGAGAAAGCCGTACCGCAACATGACGGCCACCGCATCGGTCCCCAGTCCCCGGCCGGTGAACTCCGGCCCCACCATGACGGCCAATGTGGCAGCCCGCTCGGGGACGGTCGCACCGTACAACGTGATGTGCCCGATGAGGCGGTCGTCGACGTCGACGATGCTGAACCCGGCGGCTCCCGGAGTGGAGTTGGTGCTCCACAGGGTGAACAGTTCACGAGCTCGCCCCAGCGGCGCGGGTCGCACGGCACCTTGCTGCAACGGCATCCACGACGGGTCCTCCCACCATGCCTCGAGGACCGCGAGATCGCTGTCGTGCAACGGACGCAATCGAACGCGGCGGCCGGTCAGCAACCCGCGGCCATACGCGACGGCGTTGTCGGTGCTGGTCAGTCGAGACATGTTGCCATCCTGGCACGATCGTTCAGTACGGCACCGCCAACGGCGCGGAGTCGAAGGCCACCGGTGAAGGCAGGTCGACCTCGCCGCCCAGGTAACGGTGAATTGCGGCCGCTGCGGATCGACCCTCGGCGATCGCCCACACGATGAGGGACGCCCCACGATGAGCGTCCCCGGCCACGAACACACCCGGCACGTCGGTTTGCCAGTCAGACCCACAACCGATGACACCACGTTCACGTGTGAGCCCGAGCTGGTGAAGCAGCGGCTGATCCTCGGTGCCGGTGAAACCTATTGCCAGCAACACCAGATCAGCCGGTATCTCGCGTTCCGTGCCCGGAACCGGCACGATGTCGCGACGGCCATTCGACTTGTCGACGGTCACCTCACCGATACGCATCCGGCGGACGCGTCCCTCGTCGTCTCCGACGAACTCGGCCGTCGCCACGGCAAAAACGCGTTCCCCTCCTTCTTCATGAGCCGGGTAGTTACGCAGCAGCGTGGGCCAGGTCGGCCACGGGTCCCGTCGAACATCGCGTTCGTCGGGTGGTTGCGGATACAGGTCGAGTTGTGTCACCGAAGCGGCTCCCTGCCGATGTGCCACCCCCAGGCAGTCGGCTGCGGTGTCACCACCACCGATGATGACGACGTGTCTGTCTGCCGCGTCGATCGTCGAAAAAGGTGCTCTCCCGGCTACCACCCGGTTGGCCTCCACCAGGTGTTCCATGGCGAGATGTACACCACGCAATCGGTTTCCGGGTGCGTCACTATTCCGCCCCTCCAGGGCCCCGGTGGCCAACAGGATCGCGTCGTGGCGCGCTTGTAGGCGCTCCATGGAGATGGTGACACCGACCTCGCAGTCGGTGACAAACGTGACGCCCTCGGCCGTCAGTTGTTCCACACGTCGGTCGACACGGTGCTTCTCGAGTTTGAAGTCGGGTATGCCGTACCGCAGCAGGCCCCCCACGGCGTCGTCACGTTCATACACGGTCACCCAGTGACCGGCACGGGCCAGCTGTTGGGCCGCGGCCAGGCCCGCGGGTCCCGAACCGACCACACCGACGCTGCGACCGGTGGACGACGTCGCCGGTATCGGGACCACTTCCTCGTCGGCGAAAGCCCGGTCGGCGATGTCGGACTCGATCTGTTTGATGGTCACCGCACCGACGTCGGCGCCGTACTCGGCGGTTTCGGTACCGATGCTCAGGACACAGGACGCCTCACACGGGGCCGGACACAGCCGTCCGGTGAACTCCGGAAAGTTGTTGGTGGCGTGCAATTGACGGGAGGCTTCGCGCCATGCGCCTGTACGGACGAGATCGTTCCACTCAGGAATCTTATTGCCCAGTGGACAAGCTTGATGGCAGAAGGGGATACCACAGTCCATGCACCGTGACGCCTGGTCGCGCAACCGGCTCTCGTCACCGGTCTCGTAGACCTCGCGATAATCCATGAGGCGGATCGGTACGGGACGGCGCGGTGGCAGGTCACGTCGATGGCGCAGGAAACCATTGGGGTCAGGCACGTTCGGCCTCCTCACGACTCTCAGCTCGGCGGCGTTCGCTCTCCGCCAGAACCCGCTTGTACTCGACGGGTATCACCTTGGTAAACCCGGCGGCGGCGCGCGGCCAATCCGCCAGCAAACGCGCCGCAGTGGGCGAGCCCGTGTGGCGCCGGTGCGCCGTCAACAAATCAGCCACGACGGCGATGTCGCTGGCGCTCATGGGGTCAAGGTCAACGAGTTCCCCGTTGACCCGCATCGGATCGAGACGGTGAACGTAAGCGACTCCCCCGGACATCCCGGCGGCGAAGTTGCGGCCGGTCTTACCGATCACGACGACCGTCCCGCCGGTCATGTACTCACAACCGTGATCACCGACGCCTTCAACAACCGCTTGGGCACCGGAGTTTCTCACCGCGAAGCGTTCACCGGTCTGACCGCTGCAATACAGTTCGCCGGAGGTGGCACCGTACAGCACGGTGTTTCCGGCGATGATGTTGTCGCAGGCGGCAAATGGTGCCGAGGCATCGGGACGGAGGATGAGACGGCCGCCCGACAACCCTTTACCGACATAGTCGTTGGCGTCACCGGCGAGCCGGATCGTGACTCCCGCCGGAAGAAACGCGCCCAGCGATTGCCCGGCGGTCCCGGTCAGGTTGATCGAGATCGTGTCGTCGGGAAGCCCCTGAGGATGCAACCTCGTTACCTCGGCACCCAGCAACGTTCCCACCGACCTATCGGTGTTGCTCACGGCGACGTCGATCGAAACGAGGTCTCCGGACTCGATCGACGAACGGGCACGTTCCCTCAGTTGCCATCCCAGAGTCGTCTCGACGCCGTGCTGCTGTTCCCGCAGTCGCCGACGAGGGGCGTCGGGATCGGGAACCGCCAATAGTGGAGAGACGTCGATCCGTGCGCTTTTCCCCGCGGCGAGGTCACTGCGAGTACGCAGGAATTCCACCCGACCGATCGCTTCGTCCAGTGACCGCAGTCCAAGCTGAGCAAGTAGCTCGCGTACCTCCTCGGCAATGTAACGGAAGAAGTTCTCGACAAACTCGGGTTTACCCGTGAATCGCTCCCGAAGCTTCGGGTTTTGAGTCGCAACGCCGACCGGACACGTGTCGAGGTGACACACCCGCATCATGACGCAACCGGACACGATGAGAGGCGCGGTGGCGAACCCGTACTCCTCGGCGCCCAGCAACGCCGCGACGACCACGTCTCTCCCGGTCTTCATGGCTCCGTCGACCTGAACGGACACCCGGTCACGAAGACCGTTCTTGATGAGTGTCTGTTGGGTCTCGGCCAGCCCGATCTCCCACGGTGCCCCGGCATGTTTGACCGAGTTCGCAGGTGCCGCGCCGGTGCCTCCGTCGTGACCGGAGATGAGAACAGCATCGGCGTGGGCTTTGGCGACCCCCGCCGCCACGGTTCCGACACCGACCTCGGAGACCAATTTAACGTGAATGCGTGCCCGATCATTGGCGTGTTTGAGGTCGAAGATGAGCTGCGCAAGGTCTTCGATCGAATAGATGTCGTGATGCGGGGGAGGCGATATGAGCCCCACCCCGGCGGTAGCGTGCCGAGTTTCGGCGATCCACGGATACACCTTGTTTCCGGGCAGCTGGCCGCCTTCTCCGGGTTTCGCGCCCTGCGCCATTTTGATCTGAATGTCGTCGGCGCTGGTCAGATAGCGGCTGGTGACGCCGAAACGTCCGGACGCGACCTGTTTCACGGCGCTACGCCGCAACGGATCGTCCAACCGGTCTTCGGCTTCGCCGCCCTCGCCACTGTTCGATTTGCCGCCCAGTCGGTTCATGGCGACGGCAAGGGTCTCATGCGCTTCGGCGGACAACGCACCGTAGGACATCGCGCCCGTGGAGAACCGAGCCAGGATCGCTTCGGCCGGTTCCACCTCGTCGAGAGGAACAGGTGAGGCGTTCGAGTGCAGTTCCAGAAGCCCTCGTAGAGCACCGCCTTCTGCTGTCGCGGTGTCGACGGTTCGGCTGTACTTTTTGAACACCTCGTATTGGCCGCTGCGGGTGGAATGTTGCAGCAGAAAAACCGTCTCGGGGTTGAACAGGTGTATCTCCCCGCCTCGGCGCCACTGGTAGTCGCCCCCCACGTCGAGCAGTTTCCTCTGCGCGGTCGCCGATTCGTACGCGTCCCGGTGGCGTTTGGCAATGTCGGCGGCGATCTCCGGCAATGCGGCTCCACCGATGCGTGAGTCCGTTCCGGTGAAGTAACGCTCCACAAAGCGCGCGTTGAGTCCGATGGCTTCGAACACCTGCGCACCGCAGTACGACGACACCGTCGAAATGCCCATTTTCGACATGATCTTCAGTACGCCGTTGCACATGGCCGTCACATAGTTGGCGACAGCCTGCTCGGGGTCGAGCTCGATGACTCCCCGACGCACCAGGTGCTCTATCGACTCGAACGCCAGATAGGGGTTCACGGCCGCAGCCCCATACCCCAACAGCACTGCGGCGTGGTGGACCGTACGGCAGTCACCCGATTCAACGATCAATGCGATTTGTGTCCGCGTCTGTTCCCGAATGAGATGCTGATGAACCGCGGCGGTCAGGAGTAGAGAGGGAATGGGCGCCAAGTCGGCCGTGGAGTCCCGGTCGGACAACACGAGGATACGGACCCCGTCCTCAATGGCTTCGGAAACGTGGCGGCAGATCTCCACCAACCGGGACTTGATGCCCTCCGCTCCGCGCCTCGCCTTGTACAGACCCGAGACCCGGACCGCTTTGAAACCGGGCATGTCACCGTCGGCGTCGATCGAGAGGATCTTGGCCAGTTCGTCGTTGTCGATGATCGGACGTGGCAGTTCGATCTGGCGGCATGAAGCGGCCGAAGCCTCCAGCAGGTTGTGTTCGGGGCCGATTGTCACCCCCAACGACGTGACCATCTCCTCGCGGATGGCGTCCAACGGCGGGTTGGTGACCTGGGCGAACAACTGTGTGAAGTAGTCGTACAGGAGACGCGGGCGCTGAGATAGACCCGCTATCGGAGTGTCGGTACCCATCGACACCACGGGTTCGGCGGACTGCTTCGCCATCGGGGCAAGAAGCAGTCGCAACTCCTCCTCGGTATAACCGAAGGTGATTTGGCGGCGGCGCACACTGTCATGCGTGTAAACCGTGCTTTCACGGGCGGGCAACGCGTCCAAACCGATCAGCCCGGCGTGGGTCCAGTCACCGTAAGGGTGTTCGGCGGCGAGCTCGTCCTTGATCTCGTCGTCACCGATGATCCGGCCGGCCTCGGTGTCGACCAGGAACATCCGACCGGGGGTCAGACGGCCTTTCTCCACCACGGTCGCGGGGTCGAGGTCGACGACCCCGGCCTCGCTGGAAAGAATCACCAGGTTGTCACGAGTGCGCCACCAACGCGCCGGCCGCAACCCGTTCCGGTCCAAAACAGCACCGATCGACGTGCCGTCGGTGAATGCGACGCATGCGGGGCCGTCCCACGGTTCCATGAGCGATGCATTGAACCGGTAGAACTCCCGCCGCTTCGGGTCCATCGTCGGGTTCGACTCCCAGGCTTCGGGAATCATCATGAGCATGGCGTGCGGCAGCGACCGCCCACCCAGATGCAACAGCTCGACGACTTCGTCGAAGTTCATCGAGTCGCTGGCCCCGGGTGTACAGATCGGGTAAAGCCTGCGCAGTCGGCCCGGGAGCGCCGAGGTCGCCAACTGTGCCTGGCGCGCGGTCATCCAGTTGCGATTGCCGCGAATGGTGTTGATCTCACCGTTGTGCGCGACCATTCGGTACGGGTGCGCCAGCGGCCAGGAGGGGAACGTGTTGGTGGAGAAACGGCTGTGCACCAGCGCCAACGCCGATACCACACGGTCGTCGGTCAAGTCGGTGTAGAACCGGCCCACCTGGTCGGGCGTGAGCATTCCCTTGTACACGATGGTCCGCGACGACAACGTGATCAACGCCGCCGAAGTATCTCTTTCACGCAGCTCGCGTTCCGCCTGCTTGCGGACGGCGAACGCCAAACGGTCCAGTTCCAACCCCGAGGCTCCCGACTCCGCGGCCAGGAACACCTGACGGACCCTCGGCATCACCCTCCGAGCAGTGTGACCAAGACAATCGGGGTCGGCCGGGACCTCGCGCCACCCCAGAACCGTGACCTGTTCGGCCAACGCATATTTGTCGACGGTGCGCCGTACCAGCGCCTCGTTCTCCTCGTCGCAGAACACCAGGCCGGTGGCGTAGTCGCCTGCGGCGGGCAGATCGAATTCGACGACGTCACGATAGAAGGCGTCGGGGATCTGCAACATGATCCCGGCTCCGTCCCCGGTATCGGGATCGGCGCCCCGCGCCCCACGGTGATCCATGCGACACAGAGCCGCCAGACCGTTGGAGACGATGTCATGAGTACGGCGACCGGATGCGTCGACCAAAAACGCGACGCCACACGCGTCATGTTCGTGGTGGGATCGGTAGAGGCCGGTCGCATCACCGTGGTTGGGCGCGAGTCGCAGGAATGGCACGCTGCGGGCCTCCATTCGTCGTCGGGTGCTGCCTTCGGAGGGGCGGTGGGAACAAGCACCGGGGATGTACGTGAAGGAAGGGACGACGTCGGCCCGTGGTCGTGCCAGTGTATGCGACAAGATCGTCGTCTTGAAGCCCCATCCCGTGATCTGGTCGTGACCGGTCCGATCCCTGCGGATGAGCATGGCGACCAGCGGTTATTGTTCCCTGGTCTGCGTATCCATTCTCTCGACGCACACGCCCTCCTACACACGTTTCGGAGACGTAACCCATGACACAGCCACCGCCCTATCAGGGTGGCTACCCCGCCCAGGAACCCCCGCAACAGCCTGGTTACGGTCAGCAACCGCCCCCATCGCAGCCCGTACCGGGCCAACCCCAACCGCCCGCACAAGGCAACGTCCCCCCGCCACCCGGCTACGGCCAGCAACCTCCGCCCAGTGGTTTCCCACCGCCGGGCGCGCCGGGTACACCCCCTCCAAGCGGGTTCGGCCAAACGGCCAAGAACGCTGGTAAGGGGCTGGCCCTACGCCTGGCACTCATCGTCGGAATTCTTGCACTCCTGGGCGGCGGAGCTTGGGTGTTCAACGTCCTGTCCGGTGACACGTCGGTTTCCGGCGTGGGCGACTGCACAAACAAGTCCGCCAACCGCGACGACGATGCCAGCGACATCAAAACAGTCGACTGCGAATCGCCGGACGCATACTTCACGATCGTCGCCCGCGAGGACGATCCCTCCAGCAACGACCACGAGGCCGTGGCCGAACAGGCCTGCGCCGGGACCGACGCCGCAGAGTACGTCTACTCCGAGCGCGGCACACAGCTTGAGTGGATCATCTGCCTGGACCCCATAAACATCGACACCCCCAAGTGGGGCGAGCTGCCGCAGCCGGGCGACTGTCTCAGTGACTCCGGTGAGTATCCGATGCAGCTGTTCGACTGCGGCGACCCGTCGGCCACCGACGAGATCGTCACCGTTGCCGAGGAACTCTCAGGTCTGGTCGCGACTCAAGAGGCTCTTGACCAGGAGGCTCTGAAGGCATGCGGCGAGACCGGTTGGGAGTACTACTACTCGAACCTCCAAAACTTCGGTGAGGAACTCGAGTGGATCCTGTGCACCAAGACCCCCGGGGCTTGATCCACGGGGCCACATAACGACGGCGGTTCGGTATGCATCGGTATATCGAACCGCCGTCGTTATGTTCCGGATCGTGACGGCCCGCACCGATCCCGGTCGGGTAACCGAATCTTCGACTCAACATGCTTTTACCCACGGCTTGTGCTCGAAAAGCGTCGTTTCGTGTCAACCGCACACGAACCGATGGGAATGGCGTCGGTCCAGGATTCTCCAGCAGTCGCACGCACGATCGCCATTGGAAAACACCGAGCCCGCGTCCCGAACCCGGCCAAGGAAGGAAATCGCCGGCCTGCCTACCGAAAGCAGACCTCCGTATACTGCGGACGTCGCGCCGGCGGTGCTGAAACGCCGCTACAGCAAACTGGGCAAGAACGGCCGGTTTGCCCAAGGTGACCACCGCGACGTCGACTTCGTGAAGAACACTACGGTGAAAAGTTGGGCAACGAAAGGCAGGACCACGGCGCCTCCTCCGATGGCGAACGGCGACCACGACTTCTCACACTGGTGGGACGCTTTCCGTTACGGAACATGTCGGTGCCGGTTGTGGCGATCGGTCCGCCCTTCGGGCGGTGTCAGGCGTCCTCGTACTCCTCGAACCAGCCGAAGTCAGGATTCGGTGTCTCACCGTTCTCCCACTGTTGCGCCAGGTGTTGCGCCTCCTCGGTGTATTCGTTGACCTTCTCCCGCATCACGGGGTGCCGCGCGGCCACGAAACGGATCGTCAGCAATTGGGTTCGGTACAGCTCGATTTTTTCCAAGCCGTCGAGGAGGTGATGCTCTCCCAACATGCCCCGCACGTTGTGTTCAACGACCCGAGTCTCCATAGGAGGGTCCAAATCGGGATGAGCCTCGACCATCTGTTGGCTGAACTTATCGATGGCGTCGTCTTCGCGGTCGTAAGCGAATTCGAGAATCACAGCACCGTAGAAGGCCGCCGAAAGGAAGTTGTTGAACTGGTCCACCTCGTCGTCTTTGATCTCACGAAGAAAGATCTTCACGTCGTGGTGTCGTCCCAGTACGGCGGCACGAACCGTCCGACGAAACAAATGGTAGTTGGCCATCACGAAATGCCCTTCGTTACTCGAATCTCACTTCCGTGCCCGGACAACCGGACGTATCGACGGCGAGGCACTCACGGTCGGCCGTGGACCGTCTCGCCGCGTCAAGTTTGGCATGGTGCCACCACTGCGTCAGTCTCGCCGGAGGATCCCCGGCCGCAGGTCTTCCCGGGGCGGAGCCCAGGTGTGCACGTCGGCGGCGGACTGTTCACCGCTGCGAATGTCGCGAACCTCACCGGAATCGGGGAACCACACGTACGGAATGCCCCGTCGTTGTGCGAACCGGATCTGTTTCCCATACTTCTGTGCCGCAGGCGCAACCTCACACGCGATACCGCGTCCACGCAAAGTAGCCGCGATCCGATCGCAGTCCCGCCGCGACTCGGCGTCGGGCAGCGCGACCAGAACACATGTGGGAACGTCCCGCGTCGCAGCCAACACGTTGCGGTTCAACAACGGGATGATCATCCGTGATACACCGATCGACAATCCGACGCCCGGGTAACGGTTCTTGCCGTCGGTGGCCAGATTGTCGTAGCGCCCACCCGAGCACACCGATCCCAGCGATTCGTAACCGGACATGAACGTTTCATACACGGTTCCGGTGTAGTAGTCGAGGCCTCTGGCAATGCTCAGGTCGGCCACCACCAGGCCGGGGTCCTGCTCCGCAGCCGCACCGACCACGGCCGCCAGCTCCTCCAAGCCCTCCTCGAGCATGGGGTCGGTCACCTTCAGCCTACGTACCCGATCGACGAACGACTCGTCGGTGCTGTTGATCTGCGCCAGCTCCAAACACAGGCGGATCTGATCGGCCGTGGCCCCCAACGTCTCCTCGAGCAGCCCGGCGACGCCGTCGGGTCCGATCTTGTCGAGTTTGTCGATGATGCGAATCGCGGCCATCGGGTCATCGATGCCCACACCGCGGTAGAAGCCCTGCGACAGCTTGCGGTTGTTGACGTGCATCGTCATCCGAGGAAGCGGCAGCGGCTTCAGAGCATCCGAAATGACCTGCGGCAGTTCAACCTCGTAGTGACTCGAGAGGTCGTCACGGTCAACGATGTCGATGTCGGCCTGCCAGAATTCCCGGTAACGGCCCTCCTGGGGCCTTTCTCCACGCCAGCACGGTTGTATCTGGTAACGCTTGAACGGGAATTGGAGCTTCCCGGCGTTTTCAAGCACATATCTGGCCAGCGGAACCGTCAGGTCGAAGTGGAGCCCCAGCCCGGAATCGGTGGAATCGGCCTCTTCAGCCTGAAGGCGCCTCAGAACGTACACCTCTTTCGAGGTTTCGCCTTTACGCAACAGCTGTTCAAGAGGTTCCACCGCGCGAGTGCTGATCGAGCCGTACCCGTGAAGCTCGAAGGCGCGGGAAAGCTGTTCGACGACTCGTTGTTCGACGATGCGGGGCCCGGGCAGCAGCTCGGGGAAACCGGACAGGGCGGCAGGACGATTCATGTGTGAGTGCTCCTGGGTAAAAACTACGACGGTCGACGGGAGTGCGCTCGGCGCCGTGCCCGCGGCCTCAGAGTCCGCGAGTCGGCGCCTTCATATGGCCGCCGTTACCCAGTTGTTGAAGGAACGGGTTCGTCCCGCGCTCCCGTCCAATGGTCGTCCGCCCACCGTGGCCGGGCAGGACCACGGTCTCGTCGGCCAGCGGAAGTATCTTGTCGCGCAGGCTTGCCTGCATAGCGGTCATGTCACCGCCCGGCAGATCCGTGCGCCCGATCGAACCGGCGAACAGGACGTCACCGGACAGGCAGTATGCCTCGGCGTCGTCGTCACCCGGCAAACGAAACAACACCGAGCCGGGTGTGTGCCCCGGTGCGTGGTCGACGGTGAACTCCATACCCGCCACGGTGATGGCACCGGAATCGGGCAGTTCGGCGACGTCATCGGGTTCGGTCCACTCGAGCCGACCGGCGAACATGGCCCCCAACTGCGGGCCGATCCCCTTGATCGGGTCGGCGAGCAGTTCCCGGTCCCCGGCGTGAATGTAAGCGGGAATATCGCGAGCACCGCACACGGGCGTCACAGAGAAGGTGTGGTCCAGGTGGCCGTGAGTCATCATGACCGCAACCGGGCGCAACCGGAAACGTTGGAGTATCTCGTCCAGTCCCGGCACGACGCCGATACCCGGATCGATCACCACGCATTCGGAACCTGATTCGGGCGCAACCACATAACAATTTGTGGCGAACGCCTCGGCGACCAAGCTCTGAATCAGCACGGATTTGTCCCTTTTTGGTGGATTTATGCCGTCTTTGTGGCTACTTCAAAGCCAGCCTACCGACGACACGGACGTATACGCACTCGGGCTTGACGTTATAGACTGCCCGACTTAGAACCGCCGTGGCTAGTCGGCAGGATTCGCCTTTCACACGTTAGTAAAAGAGGTATCACCTGTGTCCTCCAGCAAGGGCAAGGCTCGCGAACGCCAATTGGCGCGGGCCAAGTACGAACGTCAGCTGGCTCGCCGCGCTGCGACCGCTCGTCGCCGGCGCCAATGGGCGGCCGGACTTGTCGTGCTTTTGCTCATCGCCGCAGCGGTAGGGGTGGCATGGCTGCTGGGTGCATTCGACCCGGAGGAGTCCGGACAGGAAACCGACACCGAGGTATCGGTCCCCGTAGACGATGAGAACGCACCCGCGGACGACGAACCCGCCGCCGAGGAAGACCCGGCCGGTGAGGCCGAAGAAGACCCCGCCGGTAACGAGGAACAGTCCGATGACGGTTCCGACACCGACGAAACCGATTCCGACGGCGCCTGACCCCGGCGGAAGCGAAACGACCCCACAACGACGACAGACCAGAATCGGAGTATCCGGTGCCATCCTCAGTTCGACAGCAGCGGGAAGCGGCGCGCGCCAAACTCGAAGCCCGCATGGCCGAGAAGGCCGCCGCCGCCAAGCGCACCCGGCGCACCCAAGTCATCCTTGCCAGTGTTTTGGCCGTGTTGCTGGTGGGTGGTATCGGATTCCTGTTGTACAAGGTCATCGATGCGAACTCCGGCGAAGAAACCCCGGTCGCCGACGATACGCCCGACGAGGAAATGGTCCCCGCCGGTGACGGTTCACCGGTGGAGCCGGTCGACATCACCACCCTGGCGGTCTCCGATCCCGCCGCCGCCGATGCGGGTAGCGCCGAATGCGCTTACGTGCCGGCCGGCGAAGAGGAACGTGCCGGTAACCCGAACATCGTCGACGTCGGTGCCCCGGAGGACGGCCCGCAGCCGGCCACCGGCACGCAGACCATGACCGTCGAGACAAACCAGGGCACGCTTGAGTTCGAGCTCGACACCACCAACGCCCCCTGCACCGCCGCCAGCTTCACCCACTTGGCCGCGCAAGGCTATTTCGACGGCTCGACCTGCCACCGTCTGACCACCGAGGGCATTTTCGTTCTCCAGTGCGGCGACCCGTCGGGAACCGGCATGGGCGGCCCCGGCTACAGCTTCGGCAACGAGAACGAACCCGAAGACACCGCTGCCGACCTCACCGAGGACGAGGCCGCGGCGGGCGAGACACCCGCGCCCAACTACCCGGCAGGCACGCTCGCGATGGCCAACTCCGGCCCCGACACCAACGGCAGCCAGTTCTTCATCGTTTACGAGGACACCTATTTGCCGGCCGATTACACGATCTTCGGCCAGATCAGCGATGAGGGTCTTGAGACGGTCCGTACCGTCGCCGAAGCGGGCGCCGAAGTACCGGCCTCCAGCCAGCAGATGCCGATGGGCTGACGGGCGCTGTCGCCACCGCCTCGACGAGCGCACTACGATGGGCTTTAACACGGTTCGTGGAACAAATCCGCGATCGGTAACGCTACATCGACGCACGCGGCGGTGAGGAGCCCACAATTGGCTGGCGAGACAGTGGTCTCTTCCGGAGACAACGACAGGGCGACGCAGTCTGCCCAGGATCCGGAAGAGACCACCCAGGCTGCCCAGACCGATCCCGGCCGGTCGGGCCTGTCGGGTGCGCCGACCGGACGCCGTGTCAGGGCGAGACTGGCCCGATTCAACACACCATGGCAGTCACCGCAGCTGCCCGAGGTGCTGGAACCGCTGGTGGCCACCCACCGAGCCGCCCACCCTCGCACGGACGTGCGCCTTCTCCAACGCGCTTACGACACCGCCGAACGTCTGCATCGCGGACAGTTCCGGAAATCGGGCGATCCGTACATCACCCATCCGCTCGCGGTCGCCTCGATCTTGGCCGAACTCGGCATGGACACCACGACGCTGGTGGCCGCGCTGTTGCACGACACCGTGGAAGACACCGACACCAAGCTTGAGGACATCCAACGGGACTTCGGCGGCGAAGTGGCGTTGTTGGTCGACGGGGTCACCAAACTCGACAAGGTCAAGCTCGGTGACGCGGCCAAGGCCGAGACGATACGCAAGATGGTCGTCGCCATGGCCAAAGACCCTCGTGTCCTGGTCATCAAACTGGCCGACCGGCTGCACAACATGCGCACGCTGACGTTCCTACCTCCTGCCAAGCAGGAGCAGAAGGCGCGCGAGACGTTGGAGATCCTGGCGCCGCTGGCCCACCGGCTCGGAATGAACACGATCAAGTGGGAACTGGAAGACCTGTCGTTCGCGACGCTGTATCGCAAACGCTATGCGGAGATCGGCCGCCTGGTCGCCGAGCACACGCCCCAACGCGAAATGCTGTTGGCTCAGGTCACCGACAGGGTCAACGCCGATCTGCGAGAAGCACGGATCAAGGCGACCGTGTCGGGACGGCCAAAACACCTTTACTCGATCTACCAGAAGATGATCGTGCGAGGCCGTGACTTCTCCGACATCTACGACCTGGTCGGTATTCGCATCCTTGTCGACAGCGAACGGGATTGCTATGCGGCGTTGGGTGTCATCCACGCCAACTGGCAGCCGGTGCCCGGCCGCTTCAAAGACTTCATCGCGATGCCGAAGTTCAACATGTACCAATCACTGCACACCACTGTCATCGGCCCCACCGGCAAGCCGGTGGAGATGCAGATTCGTACATGGGCGATGCACCGCACCGCGGAATACGGTATCGCGGCGCATTGGAAGTACAAGGAGACCAAGGGCGCGACGATCACCGGGCCCCCGGCGCACATCGACGAGATGGCGTGGCTGAGGCAGCTGCTGGACTGGCAGCGGGAGGCGGCCGACCCGAGCGAATTCCTCGATGCGCTCCGGTTCGATCTAGCCAGTTCGGAAGCCTATGTCTTCACGCCCAAGGGTGATGTCATCGCATTGCCGGCGGGTTCCACACCCGTCGACTTCGCCTATGCCGTGCACACCGATATCGGGCACCGATGCATCGGTGCGAAGGTCAACGACAAACTCGTGGCACTGCACGAACCGTTGTCCAACGGCGACGTCGTAGAGATCTTCACCTCCAACAGTGAAACTCCGAACCCGAGCCAAGACTGGCTGTCCTTCGTTAAAAGCCCTCGCGCCCGGACGAAGATCCGGCAGCACTTCAACAAGGAACGCCGCGAAGAGTCCATCGACAGCGGCAAGAACCTCATCACCAAGGCCATGCGTAAACACGGCCTGCCGCTTCAACGCATGCTGACGCAGAAGGCACTCAACGCAATAGCCCGTGAGCTGCACCTGTCGGACGTTTCGGCGTTGTATGCCGCCGTCGGTGAGAGCCAGGTGTCGGCACAGCACGTCGTAAAACGGCTTGTCACCGGTTACGGAGGGGCCGAAGGCGCGGTCGAGGACATCGCCGAAGTCGCCTCTCCCGAGCCGGAGAAGAAACAACCGAACGTACACGACCCCGGTGTCATCGTCGCGGGGCTCGGTAACAGCGACGCGGCGGTGAAACTGGCCGGTTGTTGCAGCCCGGTCCCCCATCAGGACATCATCGGTTTCGTAACCCGCTACAACGTCATCAGCGTGCATCGCAGCGACTGCGAAAACCTCCTCAAGGTCGAAGACGAACCCGAACGCCTCGTCGACGTATCGTGGCGTCCGGCCTCCGACTCCACGTTTCTCATGGTCATGCAGGTCGAAGCGCTTGACCGGCACCGGCTGTTGGCCGATGTCACTCAAGCCCTGTCGGAGGAGCGCGTCAACATTCTTTCGGCGACCGTCACAACGACGCGGGACCGGGTCGCGTTGTCTCGCTTCACTTTCGAAATGGCCGACCCAAAACACCTTGATCACCTGCTACGAGTGGTTCGCAAGGTCGAAGGGGTCTACGACGCCTACCGCATCACCGCCGGGGAAGAAAAAAAGGACGGATGAGTTCCACCGTCACTTCAAGCACTCAAGGCCTGAAACGTCACCGATTGGGCCGACTTGCCTTCACCTCGGTGCCCGGCGTTCTAGTGTGATTGCCGACGGCAACGCCGACTATGAGGGGCAAAATTCGATGGGCATCTCTGACAAGTTCGAAGAGTTCAAGGGCAAGGCCAAGGGCAAGGCCGAGGAACTCAAAGGCGAGATGAAGGGCAAGAAAGCCGAAGGCGCGGGACACGCCAAAGGCAAGAAAGCCGAAGGCGCGGGACACGCCAAAGGCAAGAAGGCCGAAGGCGAAGGAAAAATGTCCAAGGCCGGGAACAAGTCGGGACATTCATCGAACAACCCGATCGACAAGGCCGCCGACTTCGTCAACGAGAAGACCGACAATAAATACAGCGACAAGGTCGACAAGATCGGTGACAAGGCCAAAAACATGACCGGCAAAAACCGGTAACGATTGCATGAGAAACGGGTGGACGGTTGACCGTCCACCCGTTTCTCATGGTTGTTTAGCGCCGTTTGCGTTTCTTGTTGGACCGTTTGCCGGAACCACTACGCGCGCCGGGGCGAGGCGCAGAGGACACCGATGACAGCACCTTCTCCTTGGTTTCGGCAGGCTCGTCATCGCTCACCTCTTCGGCATCGTCGAGGTCGTCGGCTGCAGGCTCGTCCGCGGCTTGCGAGGATTCGGCTTGGGCCGCCCGTTTCGCCGCGACCTTTCGGTTGTGATCCCTGATGGCCGGTTCACGGTTGCGCATGTCGATCAGCAACGGCGTCGACAGGAACAACGACGAGAATCCACCGGTCAACATACCGACGAACAGGACGAGGGCAAGGTCTTTAAGGGTGCCCACGCCCATGATTCCGACACCGACGAACAGCAGACCGGCCACCGGCAACAAACCGATGATGGACGTGTTGATCGAGCGCATCAGTGTCTGGTTGACGGCGAGGTTGGCCTCGTCCTTGTAGTTGTTCTTGCTCTGCGCGAACAGATTACGGGTATTCTCATCGATCTTGTCGAAGACGACGACGGTGTCATACAGCGAGTACCCCAGGATGGTGAGCATCCCGATGATCGTTCCGGGTGTGACCTCAAAACCAACGATGGCGTAAATACCTGCGGTGAACACCAGGTTGTGCAATAGCCCGGCGATCGAGGTGATCGCCATTTTTCGTTCGTAACGCCACCACAGATAGAGCGACACCGCCACCAGGAACACGATCAGCGCGGTGACGGCTTTCTCGCTGACACTGGCGCCCCACGACGAGCTGACCTCGGATACACCGACCTCGTCGACTGTGGCGCCCAGTTCGGAGGCCAACAGCTCACGGATCTCCAGCGACTGCTCGTCGTCGACGACCTCGGTCCGGATCAGATAGCGTGCACCGTCCGCAAACTCCTGCGCGGAGGCGACCTCCACCCCGGTCTCCTCGACCGAACGGCGAACGTCACTGATCGAGACGTCCCGTGAAACGGGCGCGTCGAACTGGCTGCCACCGGAGAACTCGATGCCCAGGTTGAACCCGACGATCAGCATGCCGCAGATCGAAATCAGCGCCATGCTGATCGAGAACATGTACCACCGCGGGCGGTAGTCCATCATCTTGTAGTGGTTATCACCGTGGTACAGGGTCCGCCAGCCGTGGGCGAGTTTCTTAATCGGCGAAGCCATGGCTCAGGACTCCTTCGGGGTGGCGACTCGAGCGGCGACGCCGGATCCGATCGCGGTGCCTGCGTACAGACCCGACAGACGCGCCGACGACAGGATGCGTCCGCGGCGCGACAACCACGAGACCAACGGATGTGTGAACAGGAAGATGACCACGATGTTGATAACCGTGGAGAGTCCGAGCGTGAACGCGAAACCCTTAACGGCTCCGATCGCCAGGAAGTACAGAATGATCGCAGCCAGGATGGAGACCGTGTTCGCCGACATGATGGTTCGACGTGCACGCACCCAAGCCCTCGGAACCGCGCTCCTCGGAGATCGACCCTCCTTCATCTCGTCCTTCAACCTCTCAAAGAACACGACAAACGAGTCGGCTGTAATACCGATCGCCACAATCAAACCGGCGATACCCGCCAACGTGAGAGTGAAGCCGATCTGTTCACCGAGCATGGCCACCGCGGGATAAATGAGGCTCGCTGCCGACAGAAGGCTGAAGATGACGACGATGCCGAGGAACCGGTAATACATCAGGCAGTACAGGACCACCAGACCCAAACCGATCGCACCGGCGAGCAACCCCGCCTGCATCTGGCCCAAACCAAGGGTGGCCGAAACCTTGTCGATCGTCTCGACCTGGAACGCCAACGGCAACGAACCGTACTTGAGCTGCTCGGCCAACAGGCGCGCCTCGTCGGCGGTGAACTGACCGGTGATTTCGACCGAGCCTCCGCTGGCCGCACCGGGTTGAATCGTGGGCGCGGTAACGACGAGGTTGTCCAACACGACGGCGACCTGGGTGCCCTGCGCCTGTTGGGCCAGCGCGATCCAACGGTCCTGTCCTTCACCGGTGAAAGACAGGCCGACCGCCCAGTTTCCGGGAGCCGTCTGGTCCTGCTGAATCGCCGCAGAGGCGATATCGTCGCCTTCAACGGTCGACTCGGCCAACAGGTACTTCGAGTACGGGGACTGGCCCGCCTCTTCGGCGGCGGCGACGCGCTCGGGCGAAGCCCTGTCACATGCCACGACCTGTTCGTCCATCGCCGATATCGAGCCGGGGGCACGGGCGTTCAGCTGTCCGCACCCGATCGTGGGGATCATCAACTGCATCTCGAGCGACAGAACCGCGACATCGTCCGGAGACAGGTCGCCGAAGTCGGCCATGGCCTCCATATAGATGGGCAACTGGTCGGGCGACGCTCCGCCTTCGGAGATCAGGAGTTCGGCCATCGACCATGCCTGCGGGTCGATCTTGGCTTTAACCTCTTCGCGACGATCCGCCAAAGTGGAGTCGGAGTCGGCGGGGTCTTGAACTTCTTCCTCGTCGGTGGGCTCTTCACCGTCTTCGGTGGTGTCCTCAGTGCCTTCGTCCGGGCTTTCAGGGTCCGAGGCGTCCAGCTCATCACCGGGCTCGCCCTCGGGGTCCTCACCGTCGGTGGGGTCTTCGGGGTCCTCGCCTTCGGCGGGGTCCTCGTCCTCGGGCACCTCGGCGAAGTCTTCGGGGTCCTGCATGGTGTAGTCGGGCACAGGTCCCTGGATTACCTGGCGGAAACGCAACTCGGCCGGAGCACCGACCTCGCGTAGCTCGGCGGCGTCGGACTCCTGCCCGGCCACGTTGACGACTATGTTGCTGGTTCCCTCAACATAGATCTCAGGTTCGGCGACACCGGTCCCGTTCACACGGTCCTCGATGATTTGACGTGCCTGTTCCATGCTTTTAGCGTCCGGCGTCCCCCCGTCGGGCAACCTGGCCGACAGGATCATGCTCATGCCGCCCTGTAGGTCCAGACCCAGTTTCGGGGTGGGAAAGCTTTTGAAACCTACGCCGGCGAACGCCGACAGCCACAGCAGTCCGGTGACCATCAGCAGCACGATGAAGTAGGGCATCACCCGCAACTGTTTGCGGGCCAGCCCTTTTCGTCTACGAGCCACAGCCGTGTTTTCTCCTCACTGAAGCAGCCGGGAACGTCAAGGGTGGACCGGCTGCCATCTCCTGGCGGCGCGTGGGTCAGCGCGCCGGATAGTCAGTTTTGCGTCCCGTCCTGCCGCATTTGGCCGTCGACGGACTTCTCGTCCTTCTTGTCGGACACGTCCGCAGCCGAAGCGTCGTCCTTGCCGTCGGTCTGATCCGTCGAGTTTCCGTCGGTCAGTTCGGCGGCGTTGTCGGGCACCGAGGTGTCGGAGACATCGTCCTCGTCGTCGAGGACCCTCGCGATCGCACCACGCTCGTAGACGCACATGACACCGGGGCTGACTTCAAGAGTCACCGTGGCTTCATCGCTGTCGATGATCGTGCCGTGCAGACCACCGATCGTCACGATCGTCTGACCGGCCGAGGCCTGCCGCTGCTTCTCCTGCATCTCACGGCGGCGCTTGTTGTTGGGGCGCATGACGAGGAAATACATCGCCACAAGCATCAGAATAAGAATCAGCGGCATTACCAAGCCGCCGGAGCCGTCGCCTTCCACGCACAGGGCCTTTCCGTGAGATTGGATTCTGGAACGTCTGCGGAGTTTAGCTTGCCCACCTGGGTTCGTGAACGCCGCCACAACCTCAAGCACACACGCACCATGCGCTCCGTCACGGGGACGGTCGTCATGGCGGCGTACGGCGCCGAAGGACGCCGCCGCTCAATCACAACCTAGCTCGCCTTGTCGCCGTTCTCGGCATCGCACTCGAACAACGGCGTCGGGTTCACCCCGGCATGTTCGGGTGGAGTACGCCCCAGGTGACGCCAACCGTGCACGGTGGCGACACGGCCTCTCGGGGTACGTGCCAACAACCCGGCTCTCACAAGAAACGGTTCGCACACCTCCTCGACCGTGTCCGGTTGCTCCCCCACCGCAACCGCCAGAGTCGTCAAACCGACCGGCCCGCCGGCAAACAGATCGACCAGCGCGGTCAGCACCGCACGGTCGAGACGGTCCAGGCCAATCCCGTCCACGTCGTAGAGGGCCAAAGCCTCCTGCGCGATCGGCTCGGTGATCACACCGTCGGCGCGAACCTGCGCGAAGTCGCGGACTCTGCGCAACAAACGGTTGGCTATGCGAGGCGTTCCCCGTGATCGGCCGGCGATTTCACCAGCTCCTTCGTCGGTGACCTCGACCCCCAGAATCGTTGCCGTACGACGGACGATGGCCTCGAGATCCGAACTGTCGTAAAAGTCAAGCTGCCCGACGAAACCGAACCGGTCTCGCAACGGCGAGGTCAGCAAGCCGGACCTGGTCGTGGCCCCGACCAGGGTGAACGGCTCCAGTTCCAACGGGATCGCCGTGGCTCCGGGGCCTTTGCCGACCATCACGTCCACGCGATAATCCTCCATCGCGGTATAGAGGAGTTCTTCGGCCGGACGCGCCATTCGATGGATTTCGTCGATGAACAAGACCTCCGACGGGCCCAATGACGTCAATACCGCGGCCAGATCACCGGAACGTTCGATGGCCGGACCCGAAGTCTGTCTCAGCGCCACCCCCAGCTCGGCGGCGACGATCATGGCCAGAGTCGTCTTGCCCAAACCGGGCGGCCCGGACAAAAGGATGTGGTCGGGACTGGTGCTTCGTGCCTTGGCGCCCGAGAGGAGCAGCTCCAGTTGCTCACGGACGCGTCCCTGCCCAATGATCTCGTCCAGTTTCGCCGGACGTACTCCGGTCTCAACGCCGTGCTCCGATGGCAAGACCTGCGCGGAGACGAGCTCCGGGTCGTAGAGATCGGGTGTTTCGGTCTCATCACCGAACTCCGTCATTTCGACCGTCCCAGCAAACGGATCGCCTGTTTCAACAGTGATGGAACGTCGGCCTCGTCAACGCCTTCGGTATCGATCTTGGTGATGGCCGAAGCCGCGTCCTTGGCGGACCACCCCAATGCCTGGAGCCCCTGCGACACCTGTTCTCGCCACGCCGGCGGCCGCGAAGTGGCGTCCGAGTCGTCCCTGGTCGTCGACGTCACCGGACCGACCTTGTCCTTCAACTCGAGGATCAGCCGCTCGGCGCCCTTCTTCCCCACCCCCGGGATGCGAGTAAGCGTCGTGCGGTCACCGGTGGCGACCGCATGCCGCACCACGTCGGGACTGTGCACCGCCAACGCCGCCTGCGCAAGACGCGGCCCGACACCGCTGGCCGTCTGCAGGAGTTCGAATAGATCACGTTCTGCGGTGGAACCGAACCCGTATAGAGTCAACGACTCCTCACGCACGATCAAGGTCGTGTGCAAAGACGCCTCCGCACCTACTTTGAGGTTCGCCAACGTGGCGGGAGTCGCCTTCACGAGATAACCGATACCCGCCACCGTCACGACGGCGTTGTCGGCACCGACCGAGGTGACCGTGCCGGTCAAAGCCGCGATCACGTACTGGCTCCTTTCACGGGCCTCCGGTGACGGGCCGCGTTCTGAAGTCTCGCCCGGGTGCCACCGCGCCACACATGACAGATCGCGATGGCCAAGGCGTCGGCGGCGTCGGCCGGTTTGGGCGCGGTCGAAAGCTTAAGCAGCCGGGTGACCATCGCCGTCATCTGTTTCTTATCGGCCGTACCGGACCCGGTGATGGCCGCCTTGGCTTCGCTGGGAGTGTAGGTGTACACCGGCAGATCGTTGCGAGCGGCGACAAGGATGGCCGCAGCCGACGCCTGGGCCGTCCCAATGACACTGGCCATATTGTGCTGGCTGAAAACACGTTCGACCGCCACCACGTCGGGTTGATGATGGTGCAGATGTCGAGTGATCTGTTGGTCGATGTGCAGAAGACGGTGGGCGATGTCGTCGTCGGGCGGCGTGGTGATGACATCGACGGCCACCATGCGGCACGGTCTGCCGGGGAGACCGTCGACGACCCCCACCCCGCACCGGGTCAGCCCCGGATCGACTCCCATCACACGCAACTGCCGCCCCTTCCGTGGCATCCATTGTTTTTCACCACCCTACTGACGGCCCCCGACATCGACGCATAGCCCGACGGCGGCGGCGATGCGTGCGCAGCGTTACATTGCACGGGAAAGTGCGCGATGTAAGGATTTCGTCGTGACCGCCTACCTCATACCCGCCCACCGTCGCACGCATTCGGATCGTGGCACGGGAGGAGCGTGATGGCCGAACTGCCCAAAGCCGTCCATGGGCGTGAACCCCTGTTGAAGGGCGCCGACGCCGATCCGTTCGTGTCTTGTTTCGCCTCCGCCGACTCGGTCGGTTACGTCGACGACGGCGCAGTGGTGTGGTTGCGTCGGTTCCGCGACCGACGTTCGTTGATGGCCGCGGGACCGCCGGATCGGGCCGCTCGCCTGTGCCGTCGGGTGATGGACGCGATTCCGTTGGAGCGCTTCACCGTTCCCAGCCCCATTTTCGATCGTCTGAGCGACGAGAGCCTGTCCGTCGGCGGACGGTGGCGCTGGTTTCACACGTATACGGCACCACCGGTGCACGAGGTCGAGGACAGGTGCAGTTGGTTGACCGTCGACGATTACGACACCGTGAACACACTCCTGGACGACGCGTTTCCCACGGCGTCACGTCGCCCGGACCCGACTCGGGAGGGGTTGGCGTGGTTTGGAGCGCGTAACGCGGCGGGAGCGCTCGTCGCCTGCGGCAGCTCCGACACCACCGGTGGCATCGGTCCAATGCTCGGGTCGATCGCGGTGCACCCGAAGGCACGCCGTCAAGGGTTGGCCTCGGGTTTGACGTCATGGGTCACCCGGCTGCTTCTCGAATCAGGACACCCGCAGGTGGCGCTCGGCTCCTACGAGGGTGAGGAGGCGACCCATCGGCTGTATCGCCGCCTCGGTTACCACGACCCGCATGTGTTGGTTTCGGGACGCAGTGCGTCGCAGTCGAATTGACCCACCGTCACTTTTCGACCACCCGAGCCAAGGGGTGCCGCCACGGTGGTCGGTGCGGGCAGCTCACCACTGCCCCAAAACACTCGCAACACCTGTGGCGATTACGTAGCGCCACCGGACGATTCGGCTTGTTACGGTCCGTGACAGTCCGGCATTTTTCCTCCCCATGCGACAGAATGAGGGGGTCTCCGCATCACCCCCGGGCCGTACCCCCACGGCCGCCCCGCCCATGGAGGCCATCTTGTCCTTCCTGCAACCTTCCCATTCCCTGTCCCGTCGCACTCTTTTCGCCGGTATCGGAACCGGCGTTCTTGGCGCGAGTCTGGGTCTACCGGAAAAAGTGTCCGCCGAGGAAACCCAAGACGGTCGTCGCCACCTGCGTGTGGCGACCTTCAACATTCACCACGGCGCCGATCCGCACGATCTGCTCGATCTTGAGCGTGTCGCGGCGGTGATCGAGTCAATGGACCTAGACATCGTCGGGCTTCAAGAAGTCGACCGATTCTGGCCCCGCAGCAACTTCGTCGATCAGCCGCAATGGCTCGGCCGACGGTTGCGCATGTGGACGGCATACGGCGCCAACCTCGTTCTTCCTCCCGAGGATGGGACCGACGAAACCGCCCGTCGAGACCGCGAGTACGGCACGCTCGTCCTGTCCAAGTGGCCTATTCTCACCAAGAGCAACGTCCTGTTGCCGAAATTCCCCGACGGCGAACAGCGCGGCCTCATGAAGACCACGATCGTGACACCGGTCGGTCCGGTGCATTTCGCCAACACCCACCTACAACACAACGATCCGGCCGAACGCGAAGTGCAGGCCGATGCGATCGTCGCCCTTCTCGGTCCCACACCGAGACGAACAATCCTGGTCGGCGACTTCAACGCCGAGGCCGGCACACCCGAGATAGACGTCATCGACACGGCCGTCGACGACGTGTGGGACGCCGTCGGCGACGGCCCCGGCCACACTTACGACACGATCGACCCCACCGTTCGCATCGATTACGTCTGGGCCTCGGCCGATGTCGTTCCGAGATCCGCACACGTCGTCACCGACGACCCGTTGGCCTCCGACCACCTACCGGTGGTCGCGGAGTACGGTTTCCGGCGCCGATGACGGCGGCGAAACCGGCCGTCGGCCGAGGCACACCGTTCGTCTGACAACCGCGTCGGTCGATCCAAAACGGATCGACCGACGCGAAGTTCGTGCAACGGGCCCCACCGGACGAGTTTCCACTGTTGCCTCACTCTCATATGTCTGGGCAGAGACAACCTGCGGGCGTATGGTCGACGGTGGACCTCCTGAGATCACTTTTCACGTTTCCGCGGGCTTTCCCCGTCGAATCCGAAACGGCTGAGGCAGCCGACGTTCCACCAATCCGCGCTGTGTCGTCGCGGCCGCGTGGCGGTGTTCGTGCGCAACCGTGAAAGTGCTCAGCCGGAAGGACTCACTACAAGCCTGAGGAAATCGTTGTCTACCACCGCCACACCGATACGAACCGCCGAGACCGCACAGCCTCGACCACGCCGGTCGATCGTCGTCTTGGTTCTCGTCCTGGGAACGCTCGCCGCCACCGGTCCCCTGTCGACCGACCTGTACCTTCCCGCGTTCCCCGCCATTGCCGAGGACCTGGGTGCCACCGAGGCTCAGATCTCTCTCACCTTGACTTCGGCGATGATCGGTTTGGCGCTGGGACAACTGATCATCGGGCCGATGAGCGACGCGTGGGGGCGTCGTAAGCCACTGTTGATCGGCACGGTGATCTTCACCGTCGCGTCGCTGTTGTGCATGTTCGTCCCCTCGGCACCGGTGTTCATCGCATTGCGGTTCGTCCAGGGCATGGCCGGGGCGGCCGGGGCGGTGATCTCCCGCGCCATCGCGCGAGATCACTTCGAGGGCGACGACGTTGCCCGGTTTTTCTCCCGGCTCATGCTCGTCACCATGCTCGCCCCCATGTTGGGTCCCATCCTGGGGGCGCAGCTTCTGCTGTTCGGGCCGTGGCAGCTCAGCTTCGCGGTGTTGACCGGTGTTGCCGTGGTGAGCCTGGTTCTGGTGTACTTCTTCCTGCCCGAGTCGCTTCCGGCCGTTGAGCGTAGGCCACTGCGGCCGGCACAGTTGTGGTCGACGATGTGGTCCCTCCTGCGAGACGTGCAATTTATGGGGCCGGTCCTGACCCTTTCCCTGGTGTTCGCGGCGATGTTCACTTACATCGCGAACTTCTCGTTCGTTTCCCAAAACGAATTCCATGCAACTGCTCAGGGCTTCGCGTTGATGTTCGGCATCAACACCGTGGGGCTGCTGATCGGCACCCAGTTGAACGGCTACCTCATCGGCAGAGTCACCACGACCCGTCGCCTGGTGGGAGGACTCGTCGGTTCGCTGATATCGGTAACCGCTTTGGCGATCCTGGACTTCGCGAACGGTGCCGGGATGGTCAGCATCACGGTGGTGTTCTTCATGTTGATGTTCAGCGTCGGATTCGTTTTTCCGAATGCCACGACATTGGCCTTGACCAGCCAAAGCCCCTCGGTGGCCGGTACCGCGTCCGCCTTGATGGGCACACTGCAGTTTGCCCTGGGGGGCGGCCTGTCGACCTTGGCCACGATGACCGCGACCGGGACCGTGACCTTGAACAGCATGGCCGTCGTCATGGTGGCGGTCACGGTGGTGGCGGCGGTCGTCTTCGTCATCGCGCATCGACGCGCTGCGCGTTACGCCACCTAAGGAAGCAATCCCGCTATTCCGACGGCATGAACGCGGCTTTCGCGCGAGGATTCGAGGCGAGAGGTGTGTTACCGGGGTCGGAGGCGGTATGCGTCAACTACTGGCACGGACCTGGGGCCTGGTGGTCGTGCGCGGAGCCCTCGCCGTCCTTTTTGGTGTGGTGGCGGTCGTGTGGCCACGGATCACCGTCGTGGCGTTGGTAATCCTGTTCGGTGCCTACGCGTTGGTGGACGGTGTCGTGGCCGTGGCGATGGGAGTCACCGGACGTGGTGGCGAGCGGCTGCTGATGTTGTTGTTGGGTGTCATCGGCGTGGTCGCGGGGATCGTGGCGTTTGTCTGGCCGGCGGTCACCGCCCTGGCTTTGCTTTTCGTCATCGCATTCTGGGCTTTTCTGTCCGGCCTCACCTATCTGGCGGCCGCGTGGCGGCTGCGCAAGGAAATAACCAACGAATGGTTGTTGGCGCTTACCGGCGTGGCGTCCATCGTTTTGGCGGTGGTGCTGTTGGTCCAACCGGCCACCGGTGCGGTGGCACTCGTGTTCACCATCGGCGTCTTCGCGGTGCTGTGGGGTGTCCTGTCGATCGGTCTGGGCATCCGGATGCGCAGCATCGCCAAGGAGGGCGGCAGTATCGACGTCGCTCACTTCGAGTGACTGTTCGCACGTAAACGGCGTGACAGAGGAGGCCGCCTCGACCGGCGGCACGATTGGCAACGGCCGTGTTCCCACCGGAAACGGCCCGCATCGGGGAGGTAAAACATGTCCATGGATTCGTTGGCCGGTTCGGGAGCGTTCGACGACCTGATCAACCGGTTCTTCGGCGCCGATCCCTTCACTTCACGCCGGAGCGTACAACGCATCGACCTGAATCGTCTCCTGTCGGACCAGTCACGGTCATTGCTGGCCAATGCCGTGGAGCGTGCGCGGGAACAGGGCGTCGACACCGACGTCACACACCTGCTGTGGGCGGCCACCCAATCCGAACCGAGCCGCGGCATGTTGGCTCGATCGGGCGCCGATCCCGACGGACTCGCCGATGCCATGGCCTCGGCCGTGTCACCGAACGAACCGACCGAGGCAGTGCCACCCCTGACACCGGCCGCGAAACGGGCATTGCAGGAAGCCCTCACACAGGCACGCGCCGCCGGGGTTTCCTACATCGGTCCCGAGCACATCCTGTTGGGTATCGCCGCCAATCCGGAAACCGCGGCCGGCAGGGTGCTTCGGTCCCTGGCGGAGGAGCAGGAGCCCGCCCCCGGCGGCGAGGGCACGACTCCAACCATCGACGAGTACGGCCGCGACTTGACCGAGAAGGCACGTTCCGGTGGCCTCGACCCCGTGGTGGGCCGGGACGAAGAGATCCAGGACACGATCGAGATCCTGTCCCGGCGGACC
>DXGR01000081.1 GCA_019113825.1 Candidatus Stackebrandtia excrementipullorum
ATGGCCGATTGCTTCGTCCGGGTGGCTCTGGCGCCATACGCAACGGAGGGGCCATGAGGGGTTTGAATGCCGAACTGCTGACGAACCGCCCATTCCGGTGATCGTGTGTCGAGTGTGGATATCTCAATGGGTAGGTGATCGAATCGAGGGGACGGTCCCTCACTGAAGTCCGGGAGGGGCAACGGGGAGATGGAGCGCGCCGAAGCGAATCTAAAGCTGGATACTACTTCGCTGCGCCGACCTGGGCCGGACGCTGGGAGCCGAAGGCGTCCAGTACCCGGGCGCCGGGGTTGGACTGCACCGGGCGGCCGACATCGCCCGGGGTCGGGAATCCCTCGCGCACATGATGACCGGGCTGGACGCCGCCTGCAACGGTCTGGCGACGGATGGTGAAGTCGCCAGATTCGAGATCGTTCCGCGAGAGAAATTCGCGGCTCTGGCTCCGGGCGCGATCAGTGGCGCGTGGAAAGAGAACGGTTTCGTGGTTGGTCGATGGCCCCGGTTGTTCTGCTTCGGAACTCGACGTCTCGTGTCCGGGAGTGCTTGACGCGGGATCGAGTGTCGGTCCGTATGAGCTTGTGGAGCCCGAAATGTACAGTCCTCGAACCTGCGCCGCTGGTAAGGGGGACGAGAATTGGCTTACCGGAGAATCGGAGGAGATCCGGTTTGAGTTGTCGATCTCCATGCACTCCGGAAGGACCTTCCAGCGGTTTCGAGCAGCCCGGCTTGGATGTCAATTGCACGGCCCGCGATAGACGCACCGACGGGTATAGCGAGATCCGGGAACCGGACGGCCTTGAATACGGTATCGCCGGTAGAGGACCGGTCAGTGCGGAGGACGACCCGGAGTGTGAACGGGATGGGACACGAAGGTTGTCGATCGCCGCCGTGGAACGGGACGTGGAGATTCAATATTAGGCTGATCGCGTTCCCGTGGCCGGAGGACAGCGTTTCCTTCGAGAAAGATCCTCCCGTCGACGAGCTCGACCCGCAGACCGACACACGGATGGAGGAAGTCTTTTGTGGCCATGGTGGCCGACCTTCGTGCATAGCGGCTTGAGACGGACCCACGGCCATTCTCCAGTTCCAAAGCATCGCCGCAGACCACAGCATCAGAAATTCGAGTCGGCTCTGCACGGTCGTGTAACCGGCTCCCGGACTCATCGGTGCGATCAAGGCCGTTGATCATCGCCGCCGGGGGTGATAGTCACAGACATACGACTATCAAGGAGGACCCGCGATGCATGAACTGGTGCTCGAAGGCGGCACGATACTGGACGGCACCGGCTCCCCCGGATACACCGGCGACGTGGCGATCGACGACGGTCGCATCGTCGAGGTCGGCGAGGTGTCGTCCCCGGCGTCACGGGTCCTCGACGTATCGGGCGCGGTCGTGTGTCCCGGGTTCATCGATCTGCACTCGCACTCCGACTTCACCGTGTTCAGCGCACCCGACGCGATCACCCAGACCACCCAGGGCGTGACGACGCTGGTCACCGGAAACTGCGGCATGTCGCCGTTTCCGGTCAGTGAAAAGTTCGGTGACCAACTTCGGCGGCGTTCGGCCCTGTCGGAAGGGCTCACCTGGGAGTGGTCGACCGTCGCCGAATACGCCGACACCGTCGACCGCCTCGGCCTCGGCGTGAACCTTGCACTGCAGGTCGGGCACGGGAGCCTCCGTATAGCGGCCATGGGGGCCGTCGATCGAGCCCCGACCGCCGCGGAGCTGGCCCACATGCGCCGATTGCTGCGCGAGGCGGCTCGCGACGGCGCGGTCGGGTTCTCCAGCGGACTGATCTACGCGCCCGGGATGTACGCCGAACCGGACGAACTGGTCGCCTTGGCGACAGAGGCCAAACAGGCCGGTCTCCTGTACTCCACGCACATGCGAAACGAAGGGCCGCAACTACTCGAAGCGATCGACGAGGCGTTGTACGTTGCCCGACGGTCCGGTGTTCGCTTGGAGATATCGCACCTCAAATCGTCGGGCGTGGACAACTGGGGCCGGGTGTCCGAGGCCTTGGCGAAGATCGACGAAGCCCGCGCCCGAGGCGTCGACGTCGGAGTCGATCAGTACCCGTATACGGCGTCCAGCACCTCGTTGACGGCATGGCTACCACCGTGGGCTCTCGACGGTGGAGTGTCGGCGCTTGTCGACAGACTCGACGACCCGGCGACGGCCCGTCGGATGGGCACCGAACTCGGGGGCGACAACGGAACCATCCGCCCCGAACGCATCGTCATCGCCAACACCGCCGAAGGACCCTACCGACGGTTCATCGGACGAACGATCGCCGACGTCGCCGACGAACTCGGGATCGACGCGCACAGCGCGGTCGTCGAGACGCTGCGCGGCCAACGCGGTCACGTTGGCGTGATCCACCACAGCATGTCCGACGAGGACGTGAGGTTGGTGGCGAGGCGCCCGGACGTCGCCGTCGCCAGTGACGGTGCCGCCCTCGGGTGTCCCGGCCCCGGCAAGGTGCACCCGCGCAGCCTCGGCACGTTCACCCGGGTCCTCGGCCGGTTCGTTCGTGAGGAGGGACTGTTGGACCTACCGACGGCCGTCGCGAAGATGACGTCCATACCCGCCACGCGGCTGGGCTGGATCGATCGGGGGATCCTGCGCCCCGGCGCGATCGCCGACCTCGTCGTCTTCGACCCGACCGCCGTGATCGATCACGCCACATTCCTGGATCCGTGGCGGGTGTCGACGGGTGTACTCCACACGTTCATCGCCGGTACCGCCGTTCTCGAGGACACCCGCCCCACCGGTGTCGGCGCGGGCAGGGTCATCAGAGGACACGGTTGAGCCGATGCAGCGTCAGTCCTTCTCGTTGGCAACCACCAGGATTGCGATGTCGTCGCGGGGATCCTCGTCGGAGAAGTTCAACACTTCGGTGCGCAGCTTCGTGGTGATCACCTTCGCCGGGTAACCGCCCAACGCACGAACGGCTCGACCTATCCCCGCGTGCCCGAACAGTTGGTTGCCGTGCCGTCGCTCGGTGACCCCGTCGGTGTAGAAGATCAGCGCGTCACCGGGGCGCAGTGAAAACCGTGCCGGGTTCACCGTCAGCGACGGGAGGAGGCCCACCGCGGTCCCGAGAGTGCCGACGTATTCGGCACGTCCGTCCGCGTGAAGCAACAACGGGCGCTCATGACCCGACAGGTGCAGTGTGACCGCAAGGTCTTCGCCGTCGGGCTCGACGAGCGCGGTTGCCAACGTCGCGTAACGCCCCTCGTCGGGCTGCTCAAGCAACGTGTGGTTCAACAGTTCGAGTGTGCGGGGTATCGGACGCTCGTCACGCGCCATGACCCGTAGAACATCCCGAACCAACCCCGTCACCGCGGCAGCCTGCGCGCCTTTGCCACACACGTCGCCGATGGCGAGGCTGAACCGGTTGTTCTCCAGTTCCACGACGTCGTAGAAGTCCCCGCCCACGTCGGTGCCCATCGACGCCGGTTCGTACTCGGCCGCGAACCCGACGCCTTCGGCTTTCGGCAGAGCCGACGGGAGCAAAGCCTTCTGGAACGCCTGGGCTATCTGTTGTCGATCGGAGTGGATACGTGCGTTGTCGATCGCCAGCGCGGCACGCCTGGCTGCGTCCTGCAAGATGGTCAAATCGTCGGGTGTGTGAGTCCGGTCCATCGGCCGCCCCACCGTCAAGGTGCCCAAGATGTTCCCTCGCGCAGCCAGAGGAACGACCACGCCTTCCAGCGGGGACTGAAGCGCGACCACTCCGCCGCCGTTGCGGGCCTCGGAGAGTCGAGACGACCCGGCCCCCTCGAGCAGCTGCTTCAGGTGGGGAAGTTTCGACTCGTCCATGTGCAGGACGGCTGCGAGTCGCAACTCGTTCCATTCGTCCACGACGTGAACGGCACACCACTTACCCAGCCGCGGCACCATGATCTGCGGAATGAGCGCCAACGTGAGGTTCACGTCCAGTGACTGCGCGAGCAGTTCCCCCGCCTCGGCGAGGAACGTCAACCAGTTGCGTCGCCGACGGTCGGTGTGGGCTATTCGATCGGTTTCGATCGCCAACCCCATCCGATCTGCCGACAGCGCAGCCAATGACATCCAGTACAGCGGTGCGGGACGGTCGGGATAAACCTCGAGTTCACCCGAATACGGCAGACTCAACGGCAGCGGCACTTTCACCGACGGGACGGTTCCGCCGTCACCACCCTGCCGAGCCAACGCCGCCGGGCCGTGCCCGTCCCCGTTGTCGAACCACACGACACCGCCGGCGGCGCCCACGACCTCGCACAATCGCAGCAGCATCTCCGACAACAACTGTTTCAACGTCAGCTTTTGACGCAGTTCGTCGTTGAGGTGAATAAGCCACGAGACCCGTTCCGCCGCTCTCGCCGTCGCCTCCACGTCCTCGGCCGACACCTCGGCCGAGGCGACCGCGAGCGGCTCGTCGGCGCGGCGTTCGGTGCGACCGGTGGGGTTGGCGACGCTGTCCAGACGGAACCACACGCCCTTGCCGGACGCGTCGTGGCTGGTACCCCACGACGACGCGAACTGGTCCACGAGGAGCAGGCCGCGCCCGTGCTCGGCCATCTCGTCGGGTGGCGCCAGCGTCGTCGGCTCTATCGGACCCGACCGATAGTCGGTTACCGTTACTGTGACCCCGGAGTCGTCGGCCACAACGTTGACGTCGATATCGGTACCGGCGTGAACGACACCGTTGGTGGCCAGCTCGGTGGTGAGCAAAAGCGCTTCGTCCAGCAGGTCGGTGAGACCGACCTCGGCGAGCACTTCGCGCACCACTGCGCGGGCCGCGGCGGGCGACCGGTGGTTGGCCGGTAGTCGAAGCTGTCTACGTGCACGAACAGACACCACTTGAGTCTCCCGCACGCCCGACTCGTCGTTGCGGGGGAGGGCAATAAAACACGATAAGTGATTTCACCGATACGCCGGTGGTCACCGCAGACGATTGATGAGGACGACATGACAGGCTCCCAGGTCGCCACTGTCACCGACGATGCGCTTCTGGAGGAACTGGCCGAGGCACTGGGGCGGATGGAAGCCGGCGACTTCACGGTGCGTCTGCCTCGCAGCGAAGGAACGGCAGGCCTCGTCGCCGATCGGTTCAACAGATTGGCCGAACGCTCGGATCGGCATGTGCGTGAACTGCAGCTTCTCGGTCGTGTCGTCGGGCAGGAAGGGCGACTGTACGAACGCCTGGACGTCGAACACCTGGACGGTTCGTGGCGTACCGGAGCCGAAGCCGTCAACGGGCTCGTCGAAGACGTGGTGCGTCCCACGTCCGAGATCGCGCGGGTCCTTAACGCCGTTGCCGCCGGTGACCTCACACAACGCACCAAGCTGGAGACCGAGTCCCGCACTCTGCGTGGTGAGTTCCGCGACATCGCCGAAACCGTGAACGGCATGGTGGACCTTCTCGCCAAGTTCGCCGACGAGGTGACACGGGTGGCCCGAGAAGTCGGGATCGACGGAAAACTGGGCGGACAGGCCGATATTCAGGGAGTGTCCGGGCGCTGGCGCGGACTCACCGACTCGGTGAACACGATGGCGTCGAACCTGACCAACCAGGTGCGATCGATCGCGAAGGTCACCAACGCCATAGCCGCCGGTGACCTGACGCAAACCGTCGACGTCGACGCCAAAGGCGAGGTCGCGGAGCTCGCCGACACGATCAACTCGTTGACGAACACCCTCCAGGTGTTCGCCGAGGAGGTCACCCGCGTGGCGCGCGAAGTGGGCACCGAAGGGAAGCTGGGCGGCCAGGCCGAGGTGCCCGGCGTCGCGGGTACCTGGAAAGACCTCACCGAGAACGTGAACTCGATGGCGTCGAACCTGACCGACCAGGTGCGAAACATCGCCGCCGTCTCCACCGCCGTCGCCCAGGGCGACCTGTCGCAGAAGATCTCCGTCGCCGCTCAGGGTGAGATCCTTGAACTGAAGAACACGGTCAACACGATGGTCGACCAGTTGTCCAGCTTCGCCGGGGAGGTCACCCGGGTGGCGCGCGAAGTGGGCACCGAGGGACGTCTCGGCGGTCAGGCTCAGGTGTATGGCGTGTCGGGGACCTGGCGTCATCTCACCGAGAACGTGAACCAGCTGGCGAGAAACCTGACAGACCAGGTGCGAAACATCGCCGGGGTCACGAAGGCGGTCGCGCAGGGCGACCTGTCGCAGAAGATCACCGTGGAGGCCCAGGGCGAGGTCGCGGCGCTGAAGAACACGGTCAACACGATGGTCGACCAGTTGTCCAGCTTTGGGGACGAGGTCAACCGGTTGGCCAGGGAGGTCGGCACCCAGGGCCGCCTCGGCGGTCAAGCGAACGTGTCGGGGGTCTCGGGTATTTGGAAGGACCTCACCGAGAACGTCAACCTCATGGCGTTCAACCTGACCGAGCAGGTGCGAAACATTGCGGCGGTGGCCAGTGCCGTGGCCCAGGGTGACCTGTCGCAGAAGATCACCGTCGATGCTCAAGGCGAGATCCACGAGCTCAAAAACACCATGAACACAATGGTTGAGCAGCTGTCACGGTTCGGTGACGAGGTGACCCGCGTCGCCCGGGAAGTGGGTACCGAGGGTCGGCTCGGAGGTCAGGCGAACGTACGGGAGGCGTCCGGTATCTGGAAGGACCTCACCCACAACGTGAACTCGATGGCGTCGAACCTGACCGAGCAGGTGCGAAACATCGCCACCGTCGCGACCGCCGTGGCCGAGGGAGACCTGAACCAGAAGATCACCGTCGACGCTCAAGGCGAGATTCTGCAACTGAAGAACACCATGAACACGATGGTCGATCAGTTGTCCAGCTTCGCCGAAGAGGTCACCCGAGTGGCCCGAGAGGTCGGTACCGAGGGAGAACTGGGCGGTCAAGCCGAGGTGCGGGGCGTATCGGGTACCTGGAAGGACCTCACCGACAACGTGAACTCGATGGCGTCGAACCTGACCGAGCAGGTGCGAAACATCGCCACCGTCACCAAGGCGGTGGAACAGGGCGACTTGACGCAGAAGATCACCGTCGACGCTCAGGGGGAGATCCTCGAGCTGAAGAACACCGTCAATACGATGGTCGACCAGTTGTCCAGCTTCGCCGACGAGGTGACGCGAGTTGCCCGCGAAGTGGGCGTCGAAGGTCAACTGGGGGGCCAAGCCCAGGTTCAGGACGTCTCCGGAACCTGGCGGGCGTTGACCGACAACGTGAACAAGTTGGCGACCACGCTCACCAACCAGCTGCGGTCGATTGCGCAGGTGGCCGATTCGGTCGCACAGGGAGACCTGACCCAGTCGGTCAGCGTCGCCGCCGCCGGTGAGGTCGCCGAACTGCGCGAAAGCATCAACCAGATGATCGTGGCGCTGCGCGAAACCACCACCAAAAACGCCGACGCCGACTGGATGAACTCCAACCTCGCCAGGGTGTCGGGCCTCTTGCAGGGGCAGCGCGAGGTCGGCGAGGTCTGCCGCATGATCATGAACGAGGTCACTCCGCTGGTGGAGGCCCAGACGGGCACGTTCTTCACCAAGGAGACCAAGGCCGACGGTGTCGACCGGTTCACGCTCACCGGCTGGTACGGGTACGCGCAGCCGGGCGAGGAGATCATGTACGCGCCCGGCGAGGGGCTGGTCGGGCAGGCGGCCGCATCGCGTCGCACCATCAGGGTGCGCGACATTCCCGACGGCTATCTGACGATCAAGTCGGGTCTGGGGGAGGCGACCCCGGCCGACGTCGTCGTGATGCCGATCCAGTTCGAGCGCGAACCGCTGGGAGTGGTCGAGTTCGCGTCCTTCCACGAATTCTCGGCACTGCACATCTCCTTCCTGGAACGTCTGGCCGTCAACATCGGAACCGCTCTGAACAACATCGCTGCGAACGCTCGCCAGGATGCGTTGCTCACGGAGTCCCGCCGCATGGCCGACGAAATTCGCGAACGGTCCTACGAACTGCAACGCGCGAACGAGGAGCTCGAGGAGACCGCCCGTCAGCTGGGCACACAGAACCGCGAGATCGAAATCAAGAGCCGCGACATCGAAAACGCCCGCATCGGTTTGGAGGAAAAGGCCGAACAGCTGGCGCAGGCGTCGCGGTACAAGAGCGAGTTCCTGGCCAATATGAGCCACGAGCTGCGAACCCCGTTGAACTCGCTTCTGTTGCTGGCCAGACTGCTCGCCGAGAACACCGAAGCAAACCTCACCGAGAAGCAGATCGACTTCGCCAAGACGATCTACAGCGCCGGCTCGGACCTGTTGACATTGATCGACGACATCCTCGACCTGTCGAAGATCGAGGCCGGTCGTATGGACGTCGACCCGCACGAGGTCGCGTTCACCGAACTCGTCCTTCATGCCGAGCAGACGTTCCGGCCGCAGGCGGAGGAGAAGGGGCTCGAATTCAACGTCGAGATCGCCAACGACATGCCCGAGACGTTCGTCACCGACTCCCAGAAGATCCAACAGGTCCTCCGGAACCTGCTGTCCAACGCGTTGAAGTTCACCGACGCCGGTGCCGTCTCGCTGGAGGTGTCCACCATCAGCGCGGACATGATGTTCGGTATTCCGACGCTGGACAACGCCGAACGGGTTTACGGGTTCTCCGTCTCCGATTCGGGTATCGGCATCGGCGACGACAAACTCAACCTGATTTTCGAGCCGTTCCAGCAGGCCGACGGGGGCACCGCCCGCAAGTACGGCGGGACGGGGTTGGGCCTGTCGATCAGTAAGTCGTACGCCGAACTGCTCGGAGGCACCATCAAGATCGCCACGCGGGAAGGAGAGGGCAGTACGTTCACGTTGTATGTGCCCGATCAGTTGGCCGCGTGGGGTCTGCCACCTCACGACCGCAACGCCGTTATCGACACCGAGCCCGCAGAACCCGAGCAGTCGTGGCAGAGTCGCCCCATTCTGAGCCGACGGGAACCGGAGAAGGAGCAGCCGACTCGCACGGAGTTGGCGGGCTCGACCGTCCTCATCGTGGACGACGACGTGCGCAATGTTTTCGCGTTGACGGCCGCGCTGGAGTTGCAAGGCGTCACGGTCGTCTACGCCGACAACGGAGCCGACGGAATTGCGCGTTTGACCGAGCACGAGGACGTTGACATCGTCCTCATGGACGCGATGATGCCCGATATGGATGGTAATGAGACGACTCGGGCGATTAGGCGCATTCCGCGTTTCGTCGAACTTCCGGTCATATTCCTCACCGCCAAAGCCATGCCTGCCGACCGGGACGCCAGCTTCGACGCCGGGGCCTCGTCGTATGTGACCAAGCCGGTGGACCTGGATGAGCTTCTCGACCTCATGGCATATTGGATCGCTGGTGGCGACAACGCCATGACCGGCCCCGTCGAGGAGGACAACGAATGAGCACCATGCGTCAGGCTAGGGTGCTTTTGGTCGACGACAGACGGGAAAACCTTGTCGCGCTTGAAGCGATTTTGCAGGGCATGCCCGTATCGTCGGTTCCCGTAACGTCGGGTGAGGGCGCGTTGAAGAAGCTTCTCACCGAAGAGTTCGCGGTAATTCTGCTTGATGCGCAGATGCCGGGTATGGACGGATTCGAGACCGCGCAGCACATCAAGCAACGGGAGGCGACCCGTCACACGCCGATCATTTTCCTGACCGCGGCCGACAAGGATTCGCATATGGCTTTCCGCGGATATGCGGCCGGCGCGGTCGACTACATCACCAAACCGTTCGACCCGTGGGCGTTGCGGGCAAAGGTCTCCATATTTGTGGACCTGTGGAGTCTGAAGGAAAAGTCCAAGAGTGAGTTGGCCCGCATGAGCTCCGTCGCTTCGGAACGGGACCGTTTGCAGGGACTTGCCGCCGAAGCGTTGCGTATTCTGCGCGAAGGTAGCAGTGACCAACCCCCGGAGTACATCGCCAAGGCGTTGTCCCTGCTTTCGGAGGCTGTCGACTAAGTCTGTGTCGTCGGGGACGATTGCGAATCCGCGACTTTTACGCAACCTTTCGACGGGTGAAATCGTTGAGCGCGAAGTTCGGTTACCCTTGGCGGTGTGGGACGCCCGGACTTGGACATATCGGTGCGTCACGAATCGGACGAAGCGGTCGTGGCGCTGGCAGGTGAAATCGACATCGGCACTGCTCCGCGGTTGACGGCTGCAGTCGAACATGCGTTGGAGGCTCAACCTCTGCGTGTCATCCTCGACATGTCCAAGGTGACGTTTTGTGACTCGCAAGGCCTCGGGACTCTCGTGGTGCTGAACCGCACCGCGACCAAATCCCGCAGCGTACTGGTGCTCGACAATCTCACCGATTTTCTTGACCGGCTGCTGCACGTGACCGGCCTGCACCAGGCGTTCACCATCTCCGGCGTACCCCCGAACGACAAACGCTGACTCGCACCTCCGCGTCCCCGTAGTCGCAACACACCATGTCTCGGCGTTCGGCTCACCTGCGTTCGGGTACGCCGCGCCCCGCGTCGATGTCCCTCCGACGCGGCGTTGAGCTTCAGGTCGTCACGCCCGTGAGGCGGCCTTTCTTTCAGCCGGTCGCCTAAGAACCCGTACACGGTCTTCCACGGCGGGAAGTCAGCCGACAAGGCTCCGCCACTTATACCCGTTATCGGTCACGTACTCCGATCGCGTCGACAATGTCACGCCTCGGGGTGCCCACCGGTGACCGTGGCACACGTTTCAGGCGGCAACAACGCCTCGATCAGCCCCCACTTCACGCCAGAACAATCCGACGGATAGCAGGAAGAACGCACCCGAGAACGCAAGGTGATGTGCAAACAGGGGCATCTGACTTCATATCGATCCTGATTAGACACCAAGAATCAATGCCAGGGGCCCCACCCACACCTCCACAAAGGGTTCAAAGACGACTTCCAAGGCGGCTACGCCCGTTCTTTTTGGTTTGTGCCGCATGCCGGCCGGGCCCTTCTTCACATCTGACTCAAATCTCAAGTCCGCCGGGGTCATGCCGGATCACCTGGCCGGTGTTCTCGGTCGGGTGATGTCAACGTTTCCTGCTGTGGCGGCGCGGCCCGCTCCCGCGGTCCCTAACGTGAACCCGCGTGTGCCGCGGTCCCGTCCGTCACCGGGGTGCCACGAGCGGCTGTCGAGTGTGTCCGGCCGTATGTGGCCACGCCCCGCCCCAATCCGGGGGCAAACCACCCGACACATCGACACAACCTTGTCGCCGACGGTGATGTCGAGTCAAGTGCTTTTCAAGCGGAGTGACCGCGACGAGCGTGAGTCCATAAGGGGTTATCCACAGGGGGTGCCCGGTTCACAGCCTGCGAATCCGCAGCTTGCCGTCCACGTCCTCGACCACCGACAGTGGAACGCACACACATCCGCCACTTTTCGAGAGGTCTGGCATGTCGACGGCAACAGCCACCGCCGAAACGATTCGTTGTCCGCTGTTCATCTCCGGTCACGCACCGACCGTGCGTCGGCTGCGGGAGTTGGCCGCCGCCGCAGGCGTGAAAGCTCGTCACGCCCCAGACGTCACATCGGCCAGGGGCCTGTGGTCCCAGGCTTCAACGGTCGTCATCGGTCACGACTCGGCTCAAGCATGCCTCCAGGCGAGGCTGGCGCCGCGGGACAACGTTGTGTTGTTGACCGGCGAGAAGCTCCCGTGTGAGAAGGCGTGGCCGCTCGCGGTTGCCATGGGAGCCGATCACGTCCTCACTCTCCCGGAGGCGTCGAGTTTCCTGGTCACACGCCTTGTCCCGCAGGTGACACGAAGAACTCGAGCGCCGGTTCTGGCGGTTGCGGGCGCTCGAGGCGGTTGTGGCACCAGTACCCTGGCCGCAGCCACCGCCTCGGCCGCTTCACAGGCGGGGAGATCGACCATGCTCGTGGACATGGACGGGTTCGGCGGAGGGCTGGACCTCCTCCTGGGTTGGGAAAGAACGCCCGGGCTGAGATGGGCGGACTTGGCAAACATGTCGGGACCGTTCGACCCCGACAAACTGAAAACCGGCCTGCCGGCGTCTCACGGGTTGACGTTGCTGTCCCATTCCCGGGACGGAGTCCGATCGATTGGCTGTGATCAGCTCGCCGCCGTCCTCGACGCAGGACGACAGGCACATGAGCTGGTCGTTCTCGACCTGCCGCGTCCCGGAAACCGACCCGCTCCGCATCTGGGCGGTGGTGACAACCTCTTGGTGGTCCTGGTCCCGGGAGAACTACGAGCTGTGACCGCGGCCCGCCAGGTCATCGGCGTATACGCGGGCGTAGCCGAGCAAGCCTGCCTGGTGACGCGCAAGCCGTCGGCGGCGAAACTGTCGAACGAGCAGATCGCTCACGCCGTGGCCGCTCCGGTCATCGGTTCGATGGCCACCGACAATCGGGTGGCTGCCGCCGGGGAATCGGCGCGCTTGGCTCGGCGCTTCCGTAAACGGGGCCTGGCCTCTGTCGCCGCAGCCGTGCTGTCGGCCATGCCCGCACCGCAGCCGGCGATGGCGTCATGAACCCGTCGTTGCTCCAGAGTGTGCGTCGAGAACTCGCATCCGGCGGTCCGGTCGTCGGTGACGCCGACATCCTTGCCGCACTCCGGCGCACCGGTCGCGCTCCCGTCACCGGCGATGCATTGCTGAACCTGGCGGAGCATCTGACCGGCGCCCTGTCAGGGGCCGGGCCGCTTCAACCGCTGTTGGACTCTCCGGATGTGACGGACGTCCTCGTCAACGGCCACGAGTCGGTGTGGGCGGACACCGGTACGGGTTTGCGGCCGACGGACATCACCTTTCCCGACGCGGAAAGTCTCCGTGACCTTGCCGTGCGGCTGGCGGCGGCCGGAGGTCGTCGTCTTGACGATGCACATCCGTGTACCGACGTCCGACTGCCGGACGGAACCCGCCTGCACGCGGTTCTGCCTCCGGTGGCGGCGACTGGGCCCTACCTGAGCCTGCGAACCCATCGGCCGGTCGGTTTCGACCTGGCGCAGTTGGAGGTGGTCGGAACCGTCACGGCGGAGGCGGCAGAGTGGATACGCCGCATTCTTGCCGCGCGGATGACCTTCATAGTGACCGGGGGTACCGGAAGCGGCAAGACAACCCTGCTGCGCAGTCTGCTGGGCCACGTCGACCCGACTGAACGCATCGTGATCGTCGAAGACTCCCGGGAACTGGCTCCCACCCACCCACACACCCTCACCCTGGAATCACGACAGGCCAATGTCGACGGTGCCGGGGCCGTCGACATGGCGGCGTTGGTCCGGCAGGCGCTCCGCATGCGCCCCGATCGCATCGTGGTCGGCGAATGCCGGGGCGCCGAGGTCATCGAATTGTTGACCGCGTTGAACACCGGACACGAGGGCAGCGCCGGTACCCTGCACGCCAATACACCCGCCGACGTCCCGGCTCGGCTCGCGGCTTTGGCGGTCCCTTACGGACTGTCTCGGCAAGGGCTCTTCGCGTTGATCGCGGCGGCCATGCGGGTCGTCATACACATGCGTCGTATCGGTGCCGAACGGGTGGTCTCCGAGATCGCGCTTCTAGAAGCCGACCCGGATATGGGACGGTTGCGCGTCATACCCGCATGGCGCAACACCGGCGACAACGTCGTGGGGCGGCCACGGTTGAAGCGCCTTCTTGATCGGGCCGAGCGTGGGGAGTCGGCATGCTGACCGGGAAGCCACTGGACCGGTTGAACACCTCACCGCACGACCGGCTTTCTCAGAGTGCGATGGACTTCGTGCAAAAAACCTGGAGGCGTTGTGTCGACCAGGTCGACGTGGCCCCGATGCGCGCGGGGTTTACGGCGGGGGGAATCGCCGCCGCAGCCGGCGCATTCGTGGCTCCTGTGGCACCGCTCCTGGCGGCTGTATACGCCGTCTATGGTGTCGCTCTTTTGCGGCGAGTGAATCGTCGGCGCCGCGTCACTCGCATGCGAGACCTCGTCCAACACGAATTGGAGCTACTCGTCGGCGATGTGCGGGCGGGGACGGCGGCGACCGGTGGCCTCTCCAGGCTGGCCGCCGTGTTCGGCGCCCGTGGCCGCGAACATGCAGACCCCGCGACGGCGGCGATCGCCGATCGTCTCAAAGCACTTGCCGTTGTCATCGAGCACACCGGTGCCCCGGCCGCCGTGCTGGTCGAGAGACTGGCATCCGATGTGCGTGCCCGTGCACGGGCGGAAGCCACGTTGGCGAGCAACACGGCCGGCACGCGCGCGAGCGTTCGCATGCTCGCCGCGCTGCCACTGGTTGGCCCGTTTCTGGGAGCCGCCATCGGTGCCGACCCGACGGCGATCCTGTTGAAGACTCCGATCGGAGTGATCTGCCTGTTCGCTGCGGTGGCCCTTCAGGCGTTGGGCCTTCTGTGGAGCAACCGTATTCGTCGCACGATCGAGCAGCAGGTGTTGCCGTTGTGAAACCCGTGGAGCGGCTACGCGTCATCGAACCCGACATCGATGAAGGGCCTCCGAAACAGGAACGTTCTCCCCGGGTTCGGCTGTGGTTCCTTCCCGTCTCGGGCGGGCTTCTGACCGCCCTCGTCGTCGGCGATGTGGGGGGAGCGGCGACCGGCCTGGCCGTGGCGGCCGTCCTGCGGTTCGCGGCCACCGCCCAGTCCACGGCGGCAGAACGACGACGCAGGCATCGCGAGTCGATCGGCCTTCCACTGGCATTGGACATCGCCGCCGCGTGCCTGTCGGCGGGAGCGCCGTTGCCGCACGCTCTTACCGCCGCGGCGGCGGTGGCCACCGGAAAACTCGGAACACGGCTTCAACAAACCGCGCGCACCTTGCGCCTGGGCGGAAACGTCACGGACGCTTTCGAGCCGTTGAACGGAATCACCGGAGCCGAACGCGTTGCTTCCGCGGTTCGACGCAGCCATCACACAGGAGCAGCGTTGGCCGAAGGGCTGTCGGATGTCGCCTCACGATTGCGCGAGGAGCAGGTTGACGCCGTGACCGCTGCAGCACAACGCGCAGGAGTGTGGCTCGTGCTTCCTCTGTGTCTGTGTTTTCTCCCCGCATTCATGCTTGCCGGACTGGTTCCGGTCGTCCTATCCATTTTCGATTCCGTCTTGACCGTCCATTGACCAGAAAGGCCACCATCGTGTTTGTACGAATACAGCGACCCGTCGACGCAATCGCCCGTCGACTGTGGCGGCGCATGCGCGTACGATTTCGCGGCGACGCCGGTATGACCACCGCCGAGTACGCCGTCGGGACGATCGCCGCGGTCGCCTTCGCGGGCCTGTTGCTGAAAGTCCTTACATCAGACACCGTGTCGGCAGCGCTCAACGGGATCATTGAGGAGGCGTTGTCCTGATGCCGTTGCCGACCGTGGCACCGCGTCGCCGACAGTGGCTTCGGCTCACAGGAGAACGGGGGAGTGCCACCGCCGAGCTCGCCGCCGGTATGCCCGTCGTCGTCTTGTTGTTGGCTGCGGCATTGTTCGCCGTCAACGCGGCTGTCGTCCAGATCCGCTGTACCGATGCGGCTCGTGACGGAGCGTTGGCAGCCAGCCGAGGAGGCTCCGGCGTCGACGCGGCCCAGGACCGGGCACCCGACGACGCCGTCGTCGAGATCGATGAGACCGATGACCTTGTCACGGTTCGTGTGTCGGTCGGGCTTACCCCCTGGGACGGGTGGCTTCCCGGGTTCGAGGTTCGCGGAGAGGCCACTACGGAACGGGAGCCGTCATATGGAACCTAGAGGCGCAGGGTCGAGCCGCTGCGGTGCCGTTGGCGACGGCCGTGATCTGGAGCGAGGCGGTGTATCGGTGGTGCTTTTGGCCGTGGGGCTGGCGATCATGATGGTGGGTCTGACGGCGGTAACCGTCGGCTCGGTCATACACGCACGCCACCGCGCCCAGGTCGGCGCCGACGCGGCGGCTTTGGCCGGAGCGATGCGGATGGCTGAGGGAGCTCCGGCGGTATGCGATCGCGCGAGCGAGCTGGCCGAGGCGAACAGCACGTCTCTGTCCGGCTGCGCAGTACACAAGGGCGTGGTCGTGGTCCGCACCGAGGCGTGGTTGCCCAAGCCGCTACACCGATGGGGGCCGATCGCGGCGGCCGCGGCGGCCGAACCGATGGGCGCCGCACCGGACACGGACGGAGGTTAAACGTTCACCATGGTGACGGGATGGACCACGCCGAACAACCATCGCCCGAGTCACCGGGCACGGGCTCCACCGCTCACAGTATGGCGTCGACGGCGGCCATGACCTGGCCGCGGTAGCCGCTCCCGAACAGGGCCGTGTGGACCAAAAGCAGATGCAGTTGATGCATGGGTATACGGTCACGCCAACCGTCGGCCAGCGGCCAGACCTCTTGATAGCCGGTGACAATCAGATCCAGATGAGGTGCACCGCCGAACAGGAAGAGCTGCGCCAGATCGGACTCGCGATGTCCACCGTGGGCGGCAGGATCGATGAGCCAACACCGGTCGGTGGACCAATGTAGGTTCCCCGGCCACAGGTCCCCGTGCAATCGTGCGATCGATTCGGGTGGGCTGGCGTTCAACCGAATACGTCCTGCGGCGGCGCCGACTCGAAACGCGTCCGTGGTGTCGAGCGCCCCGTTGTCTCGAGACAATTTCAGGTAGGGCTCCAGCCGGCGAAGAACGAACCACTCGGCCCAGTCGTCGGGCTCGGTCCCCTGTCGGCCGTCGACGGGGCTGTTGTCCAGAGGAAGAGCGCCGATGAAACCGTCCCAGGGGGCGCCGTACCCTTCGGCGCCCGAACGATGCATGAGAGCGAGATGACGCCCGAGTTCAACGGCGGCGTCGACGGTCGGTTCCGCCGGCGGCAGCCAGTCGGTTACCAGCAACGTGTCCGTGGAACACCAAAGTCTGGGCACCGGAGCATCTGCTTCGGCAAGCCATTCAAGGCTTCGGGCTTCCGCCTCGATAATCCCGAAGGGCTCGTTTTCGCTGAGTTTGGCGAACACGTCGTTGCCGTCGTCGAAGGTCAGCCGCTGTGCCACGCCTGTCGGCCCGCTGGATACCGGAGTAAACCGAATGCGTTGGTGTTCGATGAACGTCGGCAACAGGTGCGGGTTCGCGCGCAGGTAATCGAGGTCCACGGGTGAAACGGTAGGCCGAGTTGTCGCCGAGCGGGTGCGCGGGGCGTGCATAACCGTTCGGTGGGAACAACCTTGTCTCGTAGCCGCCGCACCATGTTCGCCAACGGATCACTTGAGTTGTTGAAGGCTTCCTTGTAATGCCGGGCGGCTTCCTTGGCCTCGGCACTGATGCTCACCGAATCGTCCTCGTCGCGGCGAACATACTCGCCGTTGAGAATCGCCTGATATTCGCCGTCGCCCACCCACTGCTGCAACGCCGCAGCACGCTCAACCGGTACGTCGTGGGTCATCTGCTCCAGCATCACGAGTTTGATCAGGCTGTCACGCAGATCGCCACCGGATTCGTATTCTTTGGCCTGTTCGAGAAAAGCCGCTATGTCGATTTGACTGAGGTCGCCACCGCCGGCGATGCGCGCCAGAAGACGGGTGGCCACCGCCGGATTCTGTACGGCGAGCAGTCCGGCCCGGTCGGCGGTCAGCTCGGATTTCCGCTGCCACTCGGCCAGCGCCGCGGCGATGATGCGTAGCCCCACCGAACCGATCGGGAGCCAGGACAACCCGGAGGTGAGACGCAGAACCCAAATAAGCATCGATCGGTAGAGGGCGTGGCCGCTGACCGCGTGGCCCAACTCGTGAGCGAGTAGAAACCGGAGCTCGTCGTCGTCGAGCATGGCTACCGACCCGGACGTGATCGACACGATGGGACGATCGATACCGATGGTGAGGCCACCCAGATCGGGGCTGCGGGTCACGTACAGTTCCGGCGGGTCCTCGACATCCAGGGTGGCCGCCACCTGGAGATATGCCTGGTGGACTTTCGCGTACTGGTGTCGGTCGACCCGAATTCCGTTTCCGAGGAATTGAAGCCGGAACTTTCGCTCGGACATGAGACTGGCGAGTTTCCGAAGGATGATGTCGAACCCACGCAGCTCCCGCAACGCCACCAGGGCACCACGATCGGCGGGATGTTCCCACGCCCTCGAGCTGATACCTCGCAGAGTGACGGGATCTCGGTCGGGGCGGGTCATGAGGTGCTCCTGCGAAGACGACGACTCGTTGAGGTTGTGCACAACGGTATGTGCGGTACGGTACCCCTCGAATGCACCTATCGACACATCGTGTCCGCGCAACTACTTCAGGTGGCGTGGGGCGATGACCGAGGAGAGCCTCCGTGTTCGGTCCCGTAGCGGATTTCGTCGCGGTATGAAGAGAACATGAGTGTCGATATTCGTGGATTCCGACCGGCCGACTATGCGGCCTGCCGTGACCTCTGGATCGAGATGGTCGACGATCGACGCGCCATGTACGACGATCCCTCGTTGGGCGGCGATGCGGGCGCCACCTTCGACGAGTACCTCACCCGGCTGAATTTGTCCGGCATGTGGGTTGCCTCAGACGGCGATGACGTTGTTGGGTTCACGGGACTCCTCATACACCAGCGGTCCGGAGAGGTCGACCCGTTGGTCGTGACGACCGAGCGCCGTGACTCGGGAATCGGTTCGCGATTGCTGAAAGCGGTCGCGGACCAGGCTCGCGCTCGAAAGCTGGAGTCGCTGACAATTCGGCCCGCCGCTCGTAACCTCGCGGCACTCCGTTGTGCGGTCGAAGCCGGATTCACGGTGTTGTCAGATGTGACGTTGCTACAGGATTTCAGTG
>DXGR01000082.1 GCA_019113825.1 Candidatus Stackebrandtia excrementipullorum
CGACGCTTCAGTCCGCGCTGTTCGTGTGCGAGCCGGCCGAGCACGGCTCGGTAAAGGTTTGCCCGCAGCCCGGTTTCGGGCCGTCGGTAAACGGTGCGCCGGTCGGGCGGGAGACGCCAAGACTTGGTGGCAAGTGTCGCCAAGCGCATCCGGTTTTCGACACGAGCACGATTGCGCCGAACACCGTCCGATCTCAACCCGTATGGCCTCGCCGCATAGGACATGAACTGGCATGCTGTGGGTTCGACGGCGCGGAAAACCCTAGAGCCCGTCAATCACCGAAGCTCAAGCAAAATCGTCCATATGAGGTAAACGTCGGTCGGAACGCGGTTCACGCCAAGGGAAGGCCACGGCGTCGGGACGTGAAGGCTCCGATCGGCCGACGTACCACAGGGGCGGTGACCGTTCCGACGTGGTGTTCTGGAGCAGGTCATCGGCTTCCAGGACGGTCACGATAGCGGCCGGGTGGCTGCCTCCTCAAGCGACGACACCGGCTCCCCAAAACCGTCGGCGTGTGGTGCGATCCCCCCGAGAGCGGCTGTGAGTTGTTGGCGGCGTGACGGTCGTTCGGGTTCTTCCACCGGTCCGATCGGAGGCGCCGATGCGCGATCGGATGGCGATGGTCGCCGTTCGTTCGGTTGCGGGCCGAACCTAAAATTCGTTGTCAAGCATCGCCATCGCCTTCCCACAGACTGAGGATATTGAGATGAGACCGTCGTTGCGCTTTCCGCTGGTCGCATTCGCAGCCGCCGCCCTTCTGGCCGGGTGCGGTGGTGACGTCGCCCCGGAGGCGACGAACGAGCAACCCACCGTTGACGATGCGTCCTCAGCAGCCGAGGAGCCCGCAGTCGATGGCCTCGATTTCACTGCAATCGAGGAGATGACACCGGAGGCCGGGTTTGTCGGCGACGACGAGTTCGAGGACGGGTGTGTCATCGCGTACTGGTCTGAAAACGACACCGGTGTTCACCCCGAGGAGATGAGAAAGGACAGCACGTTCTTTCGCCAGTTGGACTGCTACCCGGACGAATCGGGGTTCCCGGAGCTGATCCAGGTGGGAATCTACGCCGAGTTCGTCGACGGGGAGACGGCCACGGCTTATGTCGAGCACGGCCTCAACGCTCGCAACATGGAGGTTTTTGTTGCGGACGAGAAGGTGTTCATGATTCGCACCGACTTCGACCCGGCGTTGACCGAAAGCGCGCAGCAGCTGTGTGACTGTCAGGTGGCCGTGGAATAAGGACCGCCCGGCGACGCATTGATCGGGTCGCCGGCATGACGGCCCGGCGAGTCGAGGGGGCGCACGGGTGAGGCCCCATGAGCGCGTCAGGGTTTGGCGAGCCGCATCGCCGCAGCGAGGGCTTCTTCGAACGGGTCGGCATCAAAGCGCCATTTGGCTTCGTGCTCGAAGACGATTGGCCCGTCGAATCCACGGTCACGGATCATGGCGAGAGTGTTGGCGATGGGCAGCACACCCGTACCCGGAATCAATGGTCGTAGGTCGCCGATCGACGGCACGTCCTTGATCTGAAACTCGGCCAGGTGGGGCCACAACGCATTGGCGGTGATGGGCACGCTCTCACCGGCGCGCCACGGGTGCAGGAGGTCCCACACCGCGCCCGCCCGCCCGTCCACCGCCGACAAAAGTTCGGCGATCTGTGTACCGGTGAGAAATGCGTCATGTGTCTCAACGGTGAGCCGCACCGGCATCTCGGCGGCGATCTCGACGGCCCGCCCGAGACGCTCGGCGGCGAGTCCCGGTTCGGCATCGCCGGGAAACAGTCGCAGTGCCGGTGAACCCAGATCGGCGGCAAGATCGAGATGGGCTCGCAACGGTTCGCCGAGACCCGGGTCCGACAACTTCACGTAGGTTGCCAGCGCGCCGAACCCGATACCGGCGTCAAGGAATTGCCGTTTCACGGTATGACGCGCCCTCGCGGACATGTCCGGGTTCACCGGCTCGTCGTCGGCGATCCGCAGTTGCACGAGGTCTGCGCCGTGGCGGGTGGCGACCTTCAGCACGTCGGTGACGGGACGCCCCGGGAACCCGAGGGTGGAAAATCCGACTTGAGTCATGTGCGGCAGCCTATCGATCGGGCTGTTGAGATTCGGTCGACTCGTCGGCGTGCATCTTTGTTACCGTCGCCCCGTGAGAGACCCTCATGAAGGCATATCGGACAGTGGTGCGATAACCACCGGAATACGACGGGATCGGGTCCGCCCGCCTTCGAGGTGGTTCTCGCCGAAGCGGTGGGCGAGGTGCCGGATCAGGCGTCGCTATATCTGTACGGGTCGGTCGCCACCGGTCGAGCCCGGGTTCCCGACAGCGACGTCGATCTGCTCGGCATCGGCATGTCGGCCGACGTGACGCGAACCCTCGGTGTCGAACTGTCCGGTCGTCACCGGGCATTGTGCCGTGATGTGGCGATCGCCCCCGCCCGGGTCGACGACTTTGTGGGTGACGGCGATGAACAGTACGGTAACCGGGTTTTCCTGCGGCACTACTGCCTGCACCTGGTCGGCCCCGATCACCGCGAGGACCGTGTTTTCCCGGCCGACGCGCGGGCCGCGCGCGGGTTCAACGGTGACATCGCCCGACACCTGGACCGTTGGAGGACGATGCTCGGGGAACGTGACACCGGGATGCTCGGAAGTGCGGTGGGACGCAAGACGTTGCTGGCGGTGGCCGGGCTGGTGAGCATCCACGATGGAATCTGGACCACCGATCGTGCGAGGGCCGCAGAACGCTGGGTCGAGATCGCCCCGAAGTCGTCGGTCGGCATGCGACGGCTTTACGACTGGGCCACCGGCGGCGCAACGGCCACCGTCGCCGAACTGGACGAAGCTCTCGACGGCGTCGTGGTCGAGGTGGTGGAGGCGTTCACCGCCAACATCGGTTTGTGGCAACAAGATTAGGACACACGGACCATGCGAACTGACAACACGGACGGTGTGTGTCACCTGTGATTCCGGTAACCTGCGACGTGTGGATCACACCCGCCCCACCACACTCGCCGACGTCGCCGCCCGCGCCGACGTCTCCGTTGCCACGGCCTCGCGTGTCCTGAACGGTTCACCCCACCGTGTCAGTCACGGTCTCGCCGAAAAGGTGCGCAAAGTGGCCGACGAGCTGCGGTACGCCCCGAACGTTCAGGCTCAAGGTCTCGCACGTAGCACCTCGTCGGTCGTCGCGATGCTTCTGCACGACGTCACCGACCCGTACTTCGCTCAGATCGCGCAGGGCGCGTTGGTCGAGGCGGCCGCTCAGAACGTGCAGGTCGTCATCGGTGAAACCGGTATCGACCCGAACAGGGAACGTGAACAGTTGCTGTCGTTTCGGGGGTTTCGTCCCCGCGCAGCGATCGTGGTCGGTTCCCGGACCACCGACGACGTCGCCGAGCAGCGGTTTGCCGAAGTCTTGACGAACCTCCGCAACAGGGGCGCGGGTGTCGTCTCGATCGGGCAGCCGGGACTTCCCGGAACCTGCCTGCATCCACAAAACCGCGCCGGGGCCAGGCTGTTGGCCCGGCACCTCGCCGATCTTGGACACCGGCGGTTCACGGTTGTGGGCGGTCCCCAGGCGCTGAAGGTGGTCTCCGAACGTCGGGACGGTTTCGCCGAGGCACTACCCGCCGATGCCCGGGTCGATGTCATCAACACCGACTTCACCCGCGACGGCGGGTACCGAGCGGGAACGCGGTTTTGTGAACAGGACACCGGTTCCACCGCGGTCTTCGTGTCCAGCGACGTGATGGCGGGCGGATTCTGCACGGCGCTTCGCGACAGCGGTCGTTCCATCCCCGGCGACGTGTCCGTGGTCGGATTCGACGACGTCCCGGTCGCCGCCGACATCTTCCCCGGCTTGACCACCGTTCGGCTGCCACTGTCGGCCATGGGGCGACAGGCGTTGCGTCTTGCCGTTACCGGAGTCGGCAACGAGGTCGTGGACATCCCCGGTCAACTGATCGTGCGAGGCAGTTCCGCCGCAGTCTCCTGACCCGCCCGCCTCCGTTTTACCGCGAATATCACGAAACCCCACCTTCCCCGACGTTGTGCGGCTTATTGTCCGAATGTGTCCAATCAACAACGGTCGCGGACGTTTCGGCTGGTCAGTGGTGTTGTCGCCGTGATCGGCGCGGCAGCCGTGCTTACCGGTTGCGGCTCCGGCACCGACGGGAAGGTCATCAACCTCTACAACGCACCGCAGGAAAATCTCGGCCAGATCGTCGAACGCTGCAACGAGATGGCCGACGGTGACTACCACATTCGGTTGAACACGTTGCCGCGCGACGCCGACGGTCAACGTGAGCAGATGGTGCGGCGCCTGGCGGCGGCGGACTCCGGCATGGACGTGTTGGGGATCGACGTCACCTGGACCGCGGAGCTGGCTTCGGCCGATTGGATTCTGCCGTGGCCGGACGATGTACGCGCCAAGGCGGAGGAAGGTGTACTCGAGGCTCCGCTGACCACGGCCACCTATGAGGACGAGCTGTATGCGGCGCCGTACAACACCAATGTTCAGCTGTTGTGGTACCGCACCGACCTGATGCCCGAACCGGCTCAAACGTGGGACGAGCTCGTCGCCACCGCTCAGCGCCTCGAAGAGGAACAAAAACCTCACCATGTGGAAGTGACGGGGGCGCAGTACGAAGGGCTGGTCGTGTGGTTCAACAGTATGGTCGCCGCAGCAGGCGGGGCAATCCTGAACAAGGAGGGCGACGCGGTCGAACTGGGGCAGCCGGCCGTCGAAGCCCTTGAGGACATGCGCGACTTCGCGAGGTCTCCGGCGGCGAACCCGTCGATGTCGAACACCCAGGAGGATCAGGCCCGACTGGCGATGGAAAACGGATCGTCGTTCGCGCAGATCAACTGGCCGTTCGTGTACGCGTCGATGGTGGCCAACCGCCCGGACATCGCCGAGAATTTCGCCTGGGCACCGTATCCGGGAATCGACGGGCCCGGAAACGCTCCGCTCGGCGGCGCCAACTTCGCCGTCAGCGCCTTTTCGGAGCACCCGGAGGAGTCCTTCGAGGCGGCGTTGTGTCTCCGTGACGACGAAAGCCAGCTGATGGCCGCGGTCAACGACGGCCTGCCGCCCACGATCGAGTCGGTGTACGCGGATGAACGTATGGCGGACCCGTACCCGATGAGGGACGCGATTCTCGAGGCGCTCGAGACTGCGGTACCGCGTCCGGTCACGCCGGTTTATCAGAACGTGTCCACGGTGACGTCGGCGCTGCTGTCGCCGCCGGCCGACATAGACCCGATCGAAGCAGAGCGGAAACTCGCCTCCCAGTTGGCCGATGCGCTGGAGTCGAAGGGGGTGCTCCCATGACCGCCAAAGGAGATGTCAAGCGAGCGGAACGGCGCTTGGCTTTGTGGCTGTGTGCGCCGGCGATCATCTTTATGGCCTTGGTGGCGGCTTGGCCGATCCTGTACTCGGTGTGGCTGTCGTTCAACCGATACGACCTGCGTTTTCCCAAAGATCAGGCCTTTGTAGGCCTGGAGAACTACATCACGGTGTTGACCAACGAGTTCTGGTGGACCGCGTTCGGGGTCACGGTGTTGATAACCGTGGTCAGTGTCGCCATCGAACTGGTACTTGGTATGGGTTTGGCGGTGGTGATGCACCGGACCCTGGTCGGCCGGGGTCTGGTGCGCACCGTGGTCTTGATTCCGTACGGGATCGTCACCGTCGTCGCCGCGTTCGGGTGGTTTTACGCCTGGACCCCGGGAACCGGTTGGCTTGCCTCGCTTCTGCCGGCCGGCAGTGCGCCGTTGACGGAACAGTGGCCGGCGATCGGGATCATCATTCTCGCGGAGGTGTGGAAGACCACGCCGTTCATGGCACTGCTTTTGTTGGCGGGCCTGGCGTTGGTCCCCGACGAGTTGCACCGCGCCGCGGCCATGGACGGGGCGGGGCGGTGGAAGAGGTTCGTCAGCATCACGCTGCCGCTCATGCGACCGGCCATAGCGGTGGCCCTGCTGTTTCGCACCCTGGACGCGTTCCGCATCTACGACAACATCTACGTGCTCACCAACGGAGCCCAGAACACCGGTTCGGTTTCGATCATCACGTATACGAACCTGGTCAGCGGGCTTAACCTCGGCATCGGTTCCACCATGTCGGTTCTGATTTTCCTCACGGTGGCGATCATCGCGTTCGTCTTCGTAAAGATGTTGGGGACCAGTACACCCGGATCGGAGGGCCGACGATGATGGGTAAGCGAATACAATGGACGGCTTTGGACATCGTGGTCGTCGCGTTCGCGCTCATTCCCGTGCTGTGGTTGGTGAGCCTGTCCCTGAAAACACCCGCGACCATCGCCGACGGCGGTTTCATTCCCCGTCAGTGGACCTTCGAGAACTACGTGAACGTGTTCACCGAAGGCGGGTTTCTTCGGCCCCTGTTGAACTCGATCGGGATCGCGGGGCTTGCAACGGTCATCGCCATCGTTCTGGGGACGTTCGCCGCGTATGCGATCGCCCGACTCGACTTTCCGGGACGGAACCTGATGTTGGGGGCGGCGTTGCTTGTGGCGATGTTCCCCCAGGTGTCGCTCGTGACGCCGTTGTTCAACATCGAACGACAGCTGGGTCTGTTCAACACCTGGCCGGGCCTGATCCTGCCCTACGTGACCTTTGCACTGCCGTTGACCATTTACACGATGTCGACGTTCTTTCGGGAGATTCCGTGGGAACTCGAAAAAGCCGCCAAAATGGATGGAGCGAGCTCGTTTCAGGCGTTTCGTAAGGTTATCGTTCCGTTGGCGGCTCCCGGCGTGGTGACCGCGGCCGTCCTGGCGTTCATTCAAAGCTGGAACGACTTTCTTTTTGCGATCTCCCTGACGTCGTCGGACACGGCGCGGACGGCGCCGGCGGCCATCTCGTTCTTCACCGGTTCGTCCCAGTTCGAGGACCCGACCGGGTCGGTGTCCGCGGCAGCGGTGATCGTCACCATTCCGATTGTGATTTTCGTGCTCATCTTCCAACGACGCATCGTGAGCGGCCTGACGGCCGGCGCGGTGAAGGGGTGATCCTCGTGGCAGAGATCGTTCTGGACGGAATCTCCAAGTGGTACCGGCGTGGTGAGCCGATCATCCGCGACATCGACTTGGTCGTCGACGACGAGGAGTTCCTCATCCTGGTGGGGCCGTCCGGGTGCGGAAAGTCGACGTTGCTGAACATGATCGCGGGGCTGGAAAACATATCCGAAGGCGAACTGCGGATCGACGGCAAGCGCGTCAACGAAACGCCGCCGCAGGACCGCAACATCGCCATGGTCTTCCAGTCTTATGCGCTCTATCCGCACATGTCGGTGAGGGAGAACATCGCCTTCCCGCTCAACATCGCGAAACAGCCCAAGGACGAGGTCACCCAGAAGGTCGACCACGCCGCCGAGATTCTCGAGCTGGAGGGCCTGCTTGATCGACGTCCCGGTGAACTGTCGGGCGGTCAACGTCAACGTGTGGCGATGGGGCGGGCGATCGTCAGGCAGCCGGAGGCGTTCCTCATGGACGAGCCTTTGTCCAACCTGGATGCCAAACTCCGTGCGCAGATGAGGACGTCGATATCGCGTCTACAAAAGAGTCTTGCCACGACCACCGTCTACGTGACACACGACCAAACCGAGGCCATGACCCTCGGCGACCGCATCGTGGTTCTTCGCGACGGCATCGCTCAGCAGATCGGATCACCCGGCGACCTCTACGAACGTCCGGCGAACCTTTTCGTCGCCGGCTTCATCGGTTCGCCGACCATGAACTTTCTTCCCGGGCGGCTGACCGAAGGCAAGATACACACGGCTATCGGTCTACTACCCGTCGGTGACAAGGGAATGCGTGAACTCGAGCAATCCGACGCCGGTCGCGACGTCATCGTCGGCCTCCGTCCCGAATCGTTCGAGGACGAAAGTTTTGTCGGTGACGACACCGGACGTTTCGCCTTCACCGACACCGTCGACATCGTGGAGTCCCTGGGATCGGTCAAGTTGGCCTACTTCGAGCTGGAGGAGCCGGCGCAGTCGCAATACCTGACGTCGGTGTCGGATGTGACCGGCGGAAAGGATCGTTTCGGCAGCGCGCAGCTGGTCACCCAGATCGACGCTCGTTCGCAGGCGGTCGAAGGCGGCGATCTACGAGTGAGTTTCGATCCACACGACGCCCTCCTGTTCGACCCCGAATCCGGGGAACGCATCGGCCACCTTGCGTGACGTCACCCCGTCACTTCACGGGCGGTTATACGAGTTCCGGGACAACTCATGAAACCTACAGGGAGGTTTCGACGTGAGTGTGCAGAGTATTCCGAGAGGTCGGTACGGCTTCGAACGACAAGGTTGGTGGGCCACCGCAGCCGTCCTGGCCGTCATCCTGGCGATGTGGTTCATACCGGCGGGAATCGACGCGGCGGTGGCCGCGCCCGTGGCTCAACCGGTCAACCCGTCAATCACCTATACCGTGACCGATGATGACGCGAAGGCTACCGTCACACCCGCCCGAGGATGGTTCACCAGCACCGGGACCAGCGGCTCACCCCTGGTGTTCGGCACCGGCGGTGTGACGGTGGTGGCGCAGATCTTCTCCGACGTCGAAGACATCGACCGGCTGTGGGATCGCCAGGACCGCCAAGGACAAACCGCTACCCCGGTGACACACCTGAACCGAAACGGCACGTACACCACACCGACAGGCCTGTCCGGTCCGGTGGGGAGCATCAGCGGCGGCGACATGCAGGGGGAGGTCTTTCTTCTGGCGGCCGACGGAGCGAACGGGAACGTCCTGCGAATCGACGTCTACGGCACGGCCGGCGCACAATCACGGCATCTCGACGAACTCACGGCCTTTGTCGACACAGCGGAGATGGAGTTATGACCACGGTGAGGCGTGACCTACGGCAGCCGACCGACGGCCGTGTGTTCTACCAGCCCCAGCGGCCCATGTACTGGTTGTATGTCGCCCTCATGGTGTTCGCCGGTTTTCAGACGGCGACCACCTTCGCGCCATACGCGGCCCTGACCCCCATGGCGATGGCCATCTCCCTGGTGTTCAACGGGTTGTTGGCGTTGTTCGTCGTCTGGCTGATCAACCGGCTGGACCTGTTCGAACGTGCGCCGATCGCTCTGTTGACGGCGGCGTTCGCCTGGGGCGCGGTGATCGCACCGCCTTTGGCGATGCACTCGAACGACCTGTTCATGAGCGTGGCCGCCAAACTGGGTTTGCAGGAGTGGGACGCCGCACTGGCGGCACCCGTCGACGAAGAGCTGTATAAAGTGCTCGGTGTCGTCGTGGTCATCGTCATCGGGCGCGCATACATCGAACGCCCCATGGACGGGCTCGTCCTGGGAATGATGTCGGGCCTCGGGTTTGAAACGGTCGAGAACGTCCTCTACGGAGTGCAAAGCGCAATCGCCGACGTCAACGGCGACATCGGTCCCGCGATCGAAACCAATCTGCTGCGGCTGCTGGTCGGGGTCGGCGGCCACGTGCTCTACACCGGTATCGCCGGGTTGGGTATCGGATACGCCGTCACACGCTCGGACCGGTCGATGGTCCGACGAGGCCTCGCGGTGGTCGCGACGGCGGCGGTGGCGTGGCTCATGCACTTCCTGTGGGACTCCCCGATCGGTGGCGGCCCCATCGGAATCGCCGTCAAGTACGTGATGCTGCTGGTCGCCTTTTTCCTTCTTTACCGGTACGCCGCCAGACGAGAATGGGACTGGTTCGTGTCGACCATGTCGCACCAGCCGCCGGAGGTGATCACGCCCGCGGAGATGAGTTCCATGCGAACGCTGAGGGCGCGACGTAGAGCGCGGAAACTGGCTCAACGGGAACACGGTCGTACCGGAAAACAACACGTCCGTAACCTTCAAGACTCCCAGCTCGGCTACGCGATCGCGATCAACCGCAGCCGCGACCCCGATCACGATCCGAACGTGCTGGCCCGCTGGGACGAGATCAACCGGATCAGATCCGAACGGGAAATGCGGTGACGGCGCGGGAGCCACGCGATCGCGGTTCGGCTGCCGGGCCCGGCGGATCGACGTCGAAAGGCCGCGTCAACCCCGTCCACCGGTGTCGCAACGATGCAGTGGATTGCTTCGATCGTCCACGTGGCGACGACGGTGGGAACCGAACACGGCGTCGACGGCCGTCGGTTACCGGGATCGGGTTTGTTTAGGCTGGTCGGATACGCACCGACCATCTGAGGATCATTCGAATGACACCTGCACCCGTGACTTCACTCGCCGATGCCGTTGACGCCACCGTCGCCGACGCCATCGCGCGAGCCGTACCCGAATCGGACGGGGCGCAGGCGTTGGTGCGACGCAGCGACTTCGCCGACTACCAGGCCAACGCCGCGCTGTCGTTGGCCAAACAGGTGGGACGCCCTCCTCGCGACCTGGGCACGGCCATCGCCGAAGCCGTCGGTGGTGAGCTCATCGCCGAAGCCACCGTCTCCGGCCCCGGGTTCGTGAACCTCACCGTCGCCGACTCCGTGATCTGGCGCCAGGTCGCCGCACGACTCGCCGACGAACGGCTCGGCACTGCCACCATGTTGGACGGACGCACGCTCGTCGTCGACTACTCCGGTCCCAACATCGCCAAGGAGATGCACGTCGGGCACCTCCGCACGACCATCATCGGCGACGCTCTCGTACGTATCGCCGAGCACCTCGGCGCCACCGTTGTTCGCCACAACCACGTGGGCGATTGGGGAACCCAGTTCGGGATGCTCATCGAATACCTTTCCGACCACCCCGAAGCGGAGTGGCACCGCGTCGACGAAGCCGACCCCACCGCCAACATCACCGCGCTCGACCGCCTGTACAAGCAGGCCCGGACCGCCTTCGACGCCGACCCCGACTTCGCGGACCGGGCACGGGCACGAGTCGTGGCCCTTCAAAGCGGCGACGAGGCGACGGTCTCGATATGGCGTGACCTGGTTACCGTGTCCACAACCGCCTTCGAGACCATTTATGACCGTCTCGGTGTCACACTCGGCGACACCGACTACGACGGGGAATCCGGCTACAACGACCAGTTGGCAAACGTCGTCGACGAACTCGTTTCCGCGGGCATCGCGGTCGAATCCGAAGGAGCCCTCTGCGTCTTCTTCGACGACGTTCAAGGTCCCGACGGGACACCCGTACCTTTGATGTTGCGTAAAAGCGACGGCGGCTACGGGTACGCCGCCACGGACCTGGCCACCATTCGACACCGTGTCCGCGATCTGTCGGCCGACGAGATCCTGTATGTGGTCGACGCTCGACAGGCACTTCATTTCCAACAGGTCTTCGCCACCGCACGCCGGGCGGGCTGGCTGCCCGACTCGGTGACGGCAGACCACGTCGCGTTCGGGACCGTGTTGGGAGCCGACGGGCGTCCGTTCAAAACCCGGTCGGGCGGCACCGTCCGGTTGGCCGATCTCCTCGACGAGGCCGAGGCCAAGGCCGCCGCCGTCATCACCGAAAAGAACCCCGACATCGAGCCTCGGGATTTGGCCGGACTCGCCACCGCGACCGGGATGGGCGCCGTCAAGTATGCGGAGCTGTCGACGTCACGGCTCAAGGACTACCGGTTCGACACCGACCAGATGGTGGCGTTGACCGGAAACACCGGCGTCTACCTCCAGTACGCCCATACCCGAATGTCCGCCATCCTCCGTAAAGCCGCTGCCGATCCACAAACCGTGATCACCGATCCGACCACTTTGTCTCCGCCCGAGCGTTCGCTCGCGTTGCACCTCGACGCCTACAACGCCGTCCTGGTCGAGACCATGGCCGAACGTGAACCCCACCGTTTGGCGGCCTACCTGTACGCGCTGGCCAAGGCTTTCACGTCGTTCTACGAGGCGAGCCCCGTGCTCCGCGCCGAAACCGAAACGCTGCGCAACAACCGACTCGCACTCGTTCAGCTGTCCAAACAGACACTTGCACACGGACTGGGACTGTTGGGAGTTTCGGCTCCCGACCACATGTAACCGCGTACCCGTCCCTGGTCGAGAAGCGTATTCGCGTCCGCTTGTTCGGTGCGGCGAGTCGCGCGGTCGGCGCCCCACCGAGCATGCCCGGTTGTCGGCTGGGAACGGATGCACCAGAATGCAACAGGTGATGTACACGGCGGTCCGTTTGTCGCGCGCTCGACTGGCGGTGACGTCGGCGTTCATCGTCAACGGATTGGTGTTCGCCTCGTGGCTGCCGCACATCCCGGTTTTGAAAGCCGAACTGGGGCTGTCCGACGGGGAGTTGGGTCTCATCCTCTTGGCGCCACCGAGTGGGGCGATCCTGGCCATGACCCTGACGGGAGCAGCGGCGGCGAGATTCGGCAGCGCAGTGGTCGCGAAGGTCACCGGCGTGGCCTATATGACGGGGCTGGCCGTGATCGGGTTGGGAACCGGTTCCGCAGCGACCCTCGCGGCGTCCCTGCTGGTGGCCGGTGCACTGGTAGGCGCTTTCGACGTAGCCATGAACGCGCAGGGCGCCACGGTCGAACGGGCAGCGGGCAAACCGATCATGGGTTCCTTTCACGCAGCCTGGAGTCTTGCGGCCGCCGCCGGGGCAGCCGTCGGCGGCGTGGCCGCGCAGTACGGGGTTCCTCTGACCCTTCAGCTCGGGGCGCTGGGCCTGTTGACCTTGATCGTGGCCGCACCGTTCTTCCGTAACTTCCTTACCGACGCGCAGCCGGACACCGACAAGAGCACCCGAAGTGCCGGTCTGAGACTCGAAAAGGGGCTGATCCTGCTGGCTCTGGTCGCCTTCGCCGCGTTGCTGGCCGAAGGCGCCGTGGCCGACTGGAGCGCGGTCTACCTGGCTGAGGAGCAGGCCTCGTCCGCTGTGGTCGCGGCGTGGGGTTACGGGCTGTTTTCGGTGGCGATGTTCATCGGCCGGATGGCGGGAGACCGGTTGGTGCACCGCTTCGGGCGTTCACGAAGCATTTTCTGGGCGGCATGGACCGGTGGTGTCGGTATGGGCGCGGGGCTGACCGTCGCGCAGGCGATCGGTCCTGGACCACTCGCACAGGGCGTCGCCATCGTCGGCATGTTCGTGCTGGGTCTGGGTATCGCGGTGATCGTCCCGGTCATGTTCAGTCTCGCCGGCGACGGGCCGGGCATAGCGATGGTCTCCAACGGTGGCTACACCGGATGGTTGCTCGGTCCCGCTGTCATCGGGGGCATGGGACAGTGGCTCGGTTTGTCCGCGGCGATGTGGGCGATCCCGCTCCTGGCGGTCGCCGCGGCAGTACTGTCGCGGTTCGCGTTGCGTTCGCTGCAGGCACCGGTCGTCACGTGACGATCCAACTGTCCGTCATCTGACAGGGCGTAGTCGTTGACGCACTGTCCGATGGGTGGTGAACTGGTTGATATGCCGCCAACCCGACTTTGAGACAGGGAAAGATCATGTCGGCAATCGAGGATCTGATTATCACCATCAGTCAAACCGGCAGCGGGATCGAGACGACGCTGACCCATATGGACACCGCTGATTCGCAGGGTTCACAGACCATGGACGCTTTCCGGCTCGCGGGCGCCGAGGACAAGATCAGCCAGTTGCAAGGCGCCATCGACAAGCTCAACGAAGTGAGACTGTCTCTGGTCGCAGCGAAGTCCGACGCTGAACAGGCTCATCAGCTCGCCGTATCCGTCAGGGGTTTATCGGTTGCCGTGCCGATTCATTGAATGAAGAAAGGCCATGGTTTCCGAGGACCGGCTAAGGATCGGGAGCGCTTGTGCGGCCGGTCGGCCATCGTCGGATGCACGGTGATGTCGGTCCGGTGCGGCACCATCTGAAACATGACGAAGCCACCACGCCTGGAACCTTTGCTGACCCAACTCGACACGTCGCTGGATATCGCACTGAACCGTATGGACGGGATCACGGACGACGAGTATCGATGGTTGCCTGAGCCCGACGCTTCGACCGTTGAACGAGACGACTCCGGACGTCTGCGGCCAAAGCCGCTGCCTGACGACGCACCGCGCACACGGACCATCATTCTGCTGACCGGCCACCTCGGCGAGATGGCGTTGCAGCGCGCCGATTACACGACAGGAGGACACAATCTCGGTATAAACGACGTCACCTGGCCCGAGACGGCGGACGCCGGTATCGAGTTTCTGCGTCACAGCTGGTCCGTTTGGCGTGCGGCGTTGAACTCACTGGAGGACCGGGAGCTTGACGTCGTGGGGCGGTGTGACTTCCCACATGGGCTCGACCCGACGGTGCCCGTCTTGGACATCGCGTGGTGGATGAACCGTGAGCTCATCCACCACACCGCCGAGATCGCGTTCGTGCGCGACCTCTACGCGCGGCGACCGGTGGGGTGACACGCCTTTACGGGGTTACCCCACCGGCCACGGACAACAGGCACTACGTGTTCTCTCCGCCGTACACCTTCGCGGTGGCGCGGGCGGTCGCTCGCGGGTCGGACGCCTTACTGATGGCCGATTCGATACCACCGATTGCCTCGGTCAACAGGCCGAGGGCGCCCACCGCACGGGAAGCGGGGTCGTCGGCGTCACCGCCGAGCGCCTGCTCCCGCACGAACGCGGCCTTGATCTCCTTCCACCGTTCCGCCTGCTCGGTCGAGAGTCGCCCACGCAGTTCGGCGAGCTTCAGAAGGTTCGCCTCCGCACCGGAGGTCAGCGTCTGTGCCTCCCCCAGGTAATGGTCGTCGATGAGCGCTTCCAGTTCTTCGTCGTTCATGACCGGCACGATGCGCTCGGCAAGCTTGTTCATGTTGCGGTATGAACCCTGTAGTCCGAACGGTGGTTCGGTACGGGACGCGTCGGCTTGAGCGGCCGAGGCGATGTACGCCTGATTGTTACGCAACACCGTTTCCTGCACCCGGATCAGTTTCCGCAAGACCGAAAGGATCTGTTCGAGTTCGGCCGCGGGGTAGGCATAGGACAGCTGTTCCGGATTCGCCGACGAGTCGCCACGCGCCAGCCGGACCAGTATCTCCAAATCTCCGCGTTCGCGGTTCGTCAGCGATGCCAGTACCGGGTTGGACGTGAGCGCGTTCTCCAGGTAGGAGAGCGCGAAGACCTCTTCGCGGCCGGAAAGCACGTCACCGAGGTTCCACACGTCGGCACGGTTGGCAAGCATGTCGGGAATCCGGAAACGTTTACCCGATTCGGTGTACGGGTTTCCGGCCATGACGACGGCGAATCGTTTGCCACGCAGGTCGTAGGTTCTCGTCCGGCCACGCCAGACACCCTCCATGCGACGTTGACCGTCACACAGCGAGATGAACTTTTGCAGAAGCTCGGGATGCGTGTGCTGGATGTCGTCCAGATACAGCATCACGTTGTTGCCCGCCTCGAGGGCAAACGAAATCTTCTCGACCTCTTGACGAGCGGTCGCGTTGGGCGCTTCGGCCGGGTCCAAGGACGTCACATTGTGCCCCAACGACGGCCCGTTGACCTTGACGAAGACCATGCCCAGACGACTGGCCACGTACTCCATGAGGGTCGTTTTCCCGTAACCGGGTGGCGAGATCAGCAGCAACATACCCGACTGGTCGGTGCGCTTGGCATCGCCGGCGGCACCCATCTGTTTGGCCAGATTGGCGCCGATCAACGGGAGATACACGTCGTCGAGAAGCCGGTTACGGACAAACGAGCTCATGACCTTCGGCTGGTATTCATCGATGCGTAGACGGCTTTTTTCCTTTTCCACCAACGCGTTGCGACGTTGAAGGAATGTTCGAAACGCGGGTACCCGGTCACGCCGGAACGCGGCCGTGCGAGCCAGCAGTTCATCGAGCCGGACGGGCATCTTTCGTTCCGAGATACGCGGATGCGTGCCCAACAGGTCCTCGACGGTCGTCGACAGTTCCGCCGAGCTTTCGGTGAACTCCAGCCTGTTACCCAACAGCACGAGAGCAAACGCCTCGGGCAGGTCCAGTTGGAGGCGCTCCTGTTCGTCACGACCCGACAGATACGCGGTCAACCACGCGCTCACCAGTTCGTAACGGGTGCGGAGAAACTCGACGTTGTCGCCCAAGGACTCCAGGTGCCGTTCGAAATCGGCCAGACCGTCTCGTCCCAGGCTGGAACGGAACCGTTTCACCAGGCTCCGAGCAGGTTCGCCGGATATGAACGGTGCTCCGCCGGTGGCCAGCTCCTCGAACAGGTACCGGCCGGCGAGGTCGCCGTCGAACGTCAGTGGCAGTGACGCCTCGGCCGCGAAGGCCGTGATCTCTTCGGACAGTTCGCCCGTCAACCCGTCGATGGCGGTCGCGCGGCCGAACATCTTGCGTGCGGCCGCGAGGGAACCTGCGCGTGAGAGCAACACGGGACGAACCGCATCGGCGACGCCGTAGCTCCAGAACAGAGCGGCCGCGGCCCGTACCGCCGGAGTGAACCGCAGCAGCCCCGCACCGGTGTCGAGCCTCAACAGGGCGTGAAGGATCCGAGTCGCGTCATGGTCGTGCACCCCGCGTTCGTACCCCTCGTCGAAGCGGCTTTCGGCGAACGTGCGAACCGTGCGCAACAGGATGTTTTCGTCCATGGCGTCCTGACGCAGCTTGGCCAGGTCACCCTCGGCGTACACGGCGGCGGCCAGATGCTCGGACCGATACACCTCCGGCGTTTCCGACACCACCAACTGGTTCCAGAACGGTTTCGTGTCCGCGAACTCGGGATCGTCGATCACCGAGCGGTAGTCGGTTCCACTGAGGGAGAATGCAAGTCGGTCGCCTGAGGGCACCAGTGTCAGTTCCATGGGTTGGGTGTTGACCGGCAACCGGTGTCCGCCGAGGTTGATGGCGTCGCCGTCGAAAAGGTCTTGACGGTCACGCAACGACCGTCCGGCTTCCTGACGAGCGGCCTTGATGCGTCCCAACAGTTCTTCTGCACGCACCTGGTCGCCCAAAGCGCGCAGTTCCTCGGCGATGTCGCGCAACTTGGTGACCATCGGGTCGGTCGCGAAGTAGGTGTTGACGTCGTCGACCGAGTCGAGCGTCGCGCTGCGCCGAGTCACACCCGACAGGATGCGGTCCGCCGAGTTCGACAACCGTTCTCCGCGTCGTGCCTGTTCGTCGAGCAGAGCCTGCTTGCGGGTCGAAAACGCCTCGTACACGTCGGTGCGTTTATCGGTCAACTGGACGAGGAAGTCGTCGAACTCGCTGAAGCGGGACTCGAGATTTTCCAGCGTGAGCATGATCTTGCCGAGCTGTTCGTCGCAAGCGGTCGGTGTGTCGGCGGCGGCCAGGCCGGACGTGATCGACTGGCCCAGCAGAGCGAACTCGGCTCCGAACTCGGCACGGCCCTCGGAGTCTAGGAGTTCCCGGCGGCGCGATTCGAGAATCGCGCGTGCCCGGTTTACCGCGGCCAACACTTCGGCGATTTTTTCGAGGATGGTCGTGCGGACGGTGACGTCACCGATGTCGAGGTTCGAGACCACCTCGGTGAGCACTTCCAGGCCGTTGCTCTGCTCGGCGAGCCGTTCGTTCAGCGGCCCCGTCTGGGCCGTGGTCTCGATGAGCCCCGCGTCTTCGGCGAGCGCCTCGATTTTCTCGTGATAGCCGGTGAACGCCTCGTCTCGTTGCAGGAACGCCACCGCTCGCCGCCCCGCCGACGACAGCTCGTCGGCAACCGCACCGCTCAACTCGGTCAAGCCGTCGGTGTCGATGTAGCGCATGTCGCCCAAGGTGACCAGGCGCCCTTGTGCGGCGCGCAGCTCTGCGAGCTGAGAGACCCACGCATCGGCGGTTTTGGGCGCCTCCCCGCTGGAGCGTCGCATCATCGTGGTCATCTCGCGCGTTGCCTGCGCGAGTGCGTCGGCCGCCTGCTTCCGCAGGGCCGCGACCGTCTCGTACTCCTCGAGCACGGACTGGGCGGTATCGCGCACCTGTGCGAGCGGCTCGTGAAGTCCGCCCATGTCTTCATCGGACAGCCAGTGGTACGCGTCGAACGCGCGGGTACACGTGGCGATCAGCGCTTCGAAAACCTCGGTGGACGGTGCCATTTCCGAAACCATGCGCGACACCGACAACGCGTCGGAGATTCCACGCACCAGTTCCGAGTTCCCCAGCCGTTCCATCGGCGTGTTTCCGACCGGCTGCGCCGCGGCATACGTATCGGAAACGAACGGCGTCTGCCACACCTGCATCGGGTGGACTCGCGTCGGTTCCTCCGAGTTGGCGCGAAAGGCGATCAACGTGCCGTCATCGAACACCGAATATCCGTGACACGGCAGCGGGTTACTGATCTCCTTGCGGATCACGTTGTACGGCAACAGCAACGTTCGACCGTCGGTACGCGCGTGGAAGACATAGAGGACGTCCTCACCGTTGGGCGACTTGATGACCCGCTCAAACTCGAGATCGCTCACATCGGTGTCGAACGTCTTGTGCGCCCCGGTGGACAGGTAGTACCCGCCGGGGAAGATGATGCCCTGTTCCTCGGGCAGGCTTTGGCAGGCCTCTCCGATACCGTCCGCGCGGGTCACGGTCTTCGTGCGGGTGTTGAAGACCAGATAGCGCCACTGTTGTTCGTTGTACGGAAGAATTTTCAGAAGAATCAGCGGGCCGACGCGAGCGTAGTGGATGTCGGCGTCGGCGAGGCTTTGCAGTTTTTCGGTGACCGGCTCGGCATAGATTCCTTCGCCGGTGGCGGTGTTGTCCTCGATCTTGACGGTGAGGTCGCCACCGACACATTCGACGAACACCTCACCCTCGATCGACACGTGTGCGTGTTTCCCGCCGACGTGGTCGTTGCGAGTGGTCTCGATCCATTCGAAGTCGTGCTGCGCCGGATACACGTGGTCGCGTTCGCCGCGTGAATCCAGGTACGACGCGGTCCCGTCGGGTGCAAGCTCCCAACGCAGCACCCGAATGTCGTCGGCCTTCTCACCGATCTGGAAGACCGCCAGAAGACGACCCGGCATGACGCGCAGCTGCTTCAGTTGCGCGTTGCGGTAGTACCGGTACAGCTCCGAGAAATCGGAACGAAATGATGAATCCGCCAGTAGTTTGGCGTCTTCGGCGGGGGTGAAAGAGAAGGAGTCGCCGTCTCGGTGGAACGAGTGCAGTGCGAACACGTCGGAGATGTCGGTGTTCGGCTTCAAACCGATGAAAACGTTGTACCCGAACAGCATCCGACCGCCCACTTGGACGATGTCCAGCGGAACGCAGTTGTTCTCGGTGCGGATCCGCTCGGTACCCAGCAGACTCATCTCGGTGCCGCCGAAAACCTTCAGCCGTTCGGCGTTAAGGGCTTCGGCGCGACGTGTCAGCTCGTCGGCTTGCTGAGCCAACCGTGAGCGCAGCACTTCATAGGTACCGGCGTCCAGGTTTTCGGCGGCGTTGTCGGTTTCCAGTTCACTCAACGCGGGTCCTCACAGCGTGAAAGCACAGTGGATTAACACGAAAGCGGCGGCTGCGTCGCCTTCGAAGACGGTGGCGCCCGGCCGATCCGAACGCCACCGGTGGTTTTCGTAGGTGGAACACAACGGATGCGACCGTGCGCGGCCGTGAAGACCGCGCACGGTCGACGGTTAACGAACCGCGGTCACCGTGGTCACGGGGGCATCGGCAACCCCGATTTCCTGTGCCGACTCCAGCAGCGCCGAGTATTTGGTCGACTCGGGCCCGCCCTGCGCGATCAGCTTGGTGAGCAACGCCGCGATGGACAGATCCTTCAGGTCACTGGAGTTGACCTTCGACAGCAGGTTCGACAGGTCCTGGGTGAAATCCTTCTCACCGTTCAACCACGACCCGGCGAGACCGTTGACGACCGTGGAGTTCCCCACGAAGCCGTCGATCGCCTTGCCCATTCCGACCGCGCCGGTGACGCGATCGAAGAAGGCGCCGTCGCCGCCGACGATCGAGATGTCGGCCTTCTCGAGGCCGGTGGCCAGGACGGTTGCCTGAGCTTCGGCGATCTCCTTGTTGACGTTGATGTGAGCCAACCGGATGTCCTTTTCGGCCTCCAGCCGCAGACGGTATTCCTCGTGCTCGCGCGAAGCGGCGTCCAAAGCGGCCATGGCTGCGGCCTTCTCCGTGAGCCCTTCCGACTCACCGCGCAGCTTCTCGCGCAGCGCGGTGGCCTCGGCGATTCCCGCCAGCTCGGTGGCCTGTGCAGATGCTCGGCCCTGTGCCTCGATGACCTCGGCGTCGGCACGGCCTCGCGCCTCGGCGGCCTTGGCCTCGGCGAGACCCGCCTTCTCCATGGCTTCGGCTTCGGCTTCCAAGACCTCGGCGCGGGCCAGGCCGGCGGCGGCCTCATCGGCCTTCTTACCCTCGGCCATACGAACCATCGCCTGTGCCTCGAGTTCGGCGGCCTGCTGTCGTCCCTCGGCGAGGACGAGGTCTTCGCGAGCCTTGTGCTTGGCGGCGGCTTCGGCGGCTTCGGCGGCCTTGATGTCCTTGACCAGGTTTTCCTGCGCCTCGGCTTCGGCGGCGATAATGGTCGCCTGGCGGTTGCGCTCGGCCTCTTCCAGGACACGGAGTTTCTTGATCGACTCCTCCTGCTCGGCGACGGTCTTCTCGACGGCGATCCGTTCCCGGATCACCTCGGCGATGTCACGCCGCTCGCCTTCGACGTCCTTGTCCTTGGCGATGGTCGCCAGTTCGACTTCACGGTCGCGACCGACGACTTCCAGCAGACGGTCCTTCTCAATGCGTTCGGTCTCGATCGCGATGACCCGCTCGCGGTTCTTTTCGGCGACGGCGATCTCACGTGCCTGGTTCTCACGCTGGATCCCGAGGACTTCGTCGGTGCGAATGTCGGCCTCTTCCGCCTTGAGGCGCTCCTCGGCCCGAACCTTGTTGGTCATGGACTCTTCGCGTGCGCGGACCGTTTCGATCTCACGACGCTGCTTCAACTCGGCGTCGGCCTGACGGCGTTCGAGCTCGAGGATCGCTTCGCGGGCCTCGACGTTCTGTTTTGCGAGCTCTTTTTCCTCGTTGCGGCGGTAGTCGTTGGTCCGCACCGCTTCGATGGCGGTCAGCTCGGTGATCTTGCGGATGCCCTGGGCGTCGAGGATGTTCTTGGAGTCCAACATCGCCATGGGGGTCTGCTCGAGGAAGTCGATCGCGGCGTCTTCGAGGCTGTATCCGTTGAGGTCGGTACCGATGACACGGATGATCTGGTCGCGGAACTGGTCGCGCTGGGTGTACAGATCGACGAAGTCGAGCTGTTTACCGACGGTCTTCAACGCCTCGGAGAATTTGGCGTTGAAAAGCTCCTGTAGAGTTTCGCGACTTGATGCCCGCTCGGATCCGATGGCCTGCGCGACCTTGATGACGTCTTCTTTGGTCTTATTGACTCGTACGAAGAACGAAATACGAATGTCTGCCCGAATGTTGTCTCGGCAGATCAAACCCTCGTTGCCGGTTCGTTCGATGTCGATGGTCTTCACGGAGATGTCCATCAACTCGGCGCGGTGCAGGACCGGCAATACGACGGCACTGGTGAACGTCACGTCGACGCGGCGCATCTTCGAGATGATGAGCGCTTTACCCTGTTCCACCTTGCGGAACAGTCTGACGACGACGAGCAGCGTCGCGAGGACGATCAGCACAACCGCGGCGATGATTATGCCGAGGCTGGCGGTTATGGCTTCCATTCGTAAGGGCCTTTCGAATATACGGATGGCATCAAAAAGGACGAAACAAAGGTCGGTAACGGATTTACCGAACGGGCGGGTCGGGTTCGATCGCCAGGTCGAACGGGGCGACGAGGAAGTGCTCGCCCCGGTGGTCGTACTCGTAAATCAGAGCCGTGTCCCCGGCGACGAGATGTTCTCCGTCACCGTTTTCATCGATGCGAACGGGAATGATGGCCGAAGAACCGTCTGTCGACGTGATCTCCGCCTGACCGAAGTCGTTTCCGACCGTTTGGGTGCGGATGACGCAGGTTTTTCCGACGAAGTCGTGCCGGGAGGCCGCCGGCGCGTGACCGTACAGGCGCCCCAACGGCCAGACGATGAACAGAGTCAGTATCCAGGCCGCGACCGAGGCCGCGACCAGAACGAGGAGGGAGACCAAGACTGCCGCAAGACCTGGAAAATCGAACTCGCGGGACAACACTGTCCCTGCGACGGAACCAAACCAGGCCAAAACTATCCACAGTGACAAGACCACCGTGGCCGGTACGGTTTTGGCGGCCTTTGTGACCGGAAGAATGCCGATGACGCTCGCGTGGTTGTTGGCGTCGATATCCGTATCGAGCACGTCGGTACTGAGCATTCCAGAAAGTACGACGAGCCAAAACAACACGACGACGATGAACGCAAAACTGAACAAAACGGTGGGAAAACTCAGACTTATGTCCACCATCTCGTTCATTTCGCCTACTTCGCTTCCGACTCCCGTTGATGTCGCTGAGCTAAGACAGTACTCGCGGGGCGCAACTGTGCTTAGGCGCGTCAAACCATATAAGCCGAAAGCGGCAATCGGCATCGGACGAATGGAGGGTTCGACCGTCGGTACGTCGATCGTGCAAGGCCGTCCGTCGGTGAACGAGTGCGCTGGTCTCCGGGGCTTGTCTCCGGTTCGGTACTTCCTCCGCACGGGAGGCGTCGTGCATGTGCGGCGTGATGTTCGCGAGCGGTTGTCGGGGCGGGATGAACGGCCCGGTTAGGGTGCCCACACCGGCTTGTGAACGAACAGGGGACAGCATGAACGACAAGACATACGACCTGAACGGTGACGGGGTGCCCGATGAGGTCACCAGGATCGGGGATCACCTGTACATCGACTACAACCGCGACGGCAAGTTCGACGCGATGGTGACTCCCGACGGGGAGATTTACGCGGATCTCGACGGCGATCACACGTATCGAACGCGCATGGTCGACTCCGACGGGGACGGCGTGATCGACACCTTGGAAACCGATCTCGACGGCGACGGGATTCCCGACATCATCGAGAAGGACACGACCGGTGACGGTGTGTTGGACACTGTCGTTCGGCCGGGTGACGACACCGGGGTCTGAGAGCTGTCGGTCGGCACGATCATGAACTATCGTGTTGAATTGTGTTGACTGTTGACGATTTTCGTGGGGGTGCCGGCGCTCCGGTGATCTCCGGCGCCGTCCATTACTTCCGCACCCTTCCCGAGCAGTGGGAGCACCGACTGCGGATGCTGCGTGCCATGGGCGCCACCTGTGTGGAGACCTACGTTCCGTGGAACCTGCACCAGCGCCGCCCCGACGAGATCGACTTCACCGGCATCGCCGACCTGGGCGGCTTCCTCGATCTGGCACACAGCCTGGGCCTTGCCGCCGTTGTGCGTCCCGGGCCTTACATATGCGCGGAATGGGAGAACGGCGGCCTACCCGCCTGGCTACGGGAAACCGACCGGAACGCACCGCTGCGCTGTTCCGACCCGGTATATCTGGCCGCCGTCGACGCCTGGTTCGAACAGCTCATACCGGTCATCGCATCACGCCAGGTCGACCGCGGTGGCAACGTGATCGCGGTCCAGGTGGAAAACGAGTACGGCTCATACGGCGCGGACGCCCGGTACCTGCGGCATCTCGTCGACCTGTTGGAGCGACTCGACATCACGGTTGCGCTGTTCACCTCGGACGGCCCCACCGACACCATGTTGACGGCCGGAACCGTCGACGGAGTTCAGGCGACCGTCAATTTCGGGTCCCGCCCGATCGAGGCGTTCGACGTGCTGAAACGGCGTCGGCCCGACGATCCACCATGGTGTATGGAGTACTGGAACGGGTGGTTCGACCATTGGGGTGAGCCTCACCACGGCCGTGACGCCGCAGACGCCGCCGACGTTCTCGACCGCATGTTGGCCGCCGGAGCAAGCGTGAACATCTATATGGCGCACGGCGGCACGAACTTCGGGACGTGGGCGGGCGCCAATCACGAGGACGGCTACCAGCCGACGGTCACCTCGTACGACTATGACGCACCGATCGGTGAAGCCGGATGGGCCACACCGAAGTTCCACGCGTTCCGTGAGGTCATTGCGCGTTACCGTCGGATCGACGAAGAGATACCCGAACCCGAACCGGTGCTGACACCCACGACGGTCGAGCTCACCGAATCGGTGCCGTTGTTGACCGCGTCGCCACGGGAACCGGAGACGACGACGCCGATGCCCCCTCGGTTCGAGGAACTGGGACTGGACCATGGCCTGGTGTTGTATCGGCACCGGTTGCGTGGTCCGTGTGAGGCTGCGGAACTGAGCCTTCCCGGACTGGCCGACCGTGCCCAGGTGTTTGTGGATGGGCGGCCGGTAGCCACGTTGCAGCGTGGCGTGGACACGTCAGTGACCATCGAGGTGGACGACGACGTCGATCTGTGGATACTTGTGGAATCGATGGGCCGGGTCAATTTCGGTCCGATGCTCGGCGAATCCAAGGGGCTGCTCGACGGCGTGCGGCACGGCCGCCGGTTTCTGCACGGCTGGACGGCGCAGCCCATCCGGTTGGACGATGTCGACCGCCTCTCGTGGGACGAGGCCGAGCAGGCCCCCGGCCCCCGGTTCCATCGCGGAGTGTTCACGGTGGACGAGCCCGGCGACGCATTCCTGGCTCTTCCCGAGTGGGGAAACGGATATGTGTGGGTGAACGGGTTCTGCATCGGACGGTATCGTGCCGCCGGGCCGCAGCGCACGCTGTATGTACCCCGTCCGCTGCTGCATTCGGGTGCCGGCAACGAGGTCGTGGTGTTGGAAATGGACGCGACATCCTCAACCACTGTGGAACTACGCGACGAGCCCGATCTCGGTTGACAAGGCGGTTACCCAGAAGATCGGTGTGGACGGTCCCTCCGTTCCCGATCTTGGCGTTCGGGGGTGTAGCCGATACGGTGACGACCATGGGCATTGGAGTGTGGACACCTCTGAAGAGGTTCTCGGCTGCCGGGGTGATCGTGGCGACGGTCGGCGCCGGGACGGCGTGTGCGGCTCCAGGGAAGGACGCCGCCCTGGTGGAACCTGTCATGGACGAGTCCGCCACCGAGGTGGACCTTCTCAACACCGAGGTGTTGATCCCGCCTGTCCTCGACTTTGCCGTCGACGGTCAGACGATCACACTCACGGACGGTGCTTACGACGAGGGTGATCCAGACCCGTTCAGAAACAACACGTACGCCTATCACATCGAACCCCTCTACGCCGATCTCGACGGGGACATGGACCTGGACGCGGCGGCGATACTGCACCACAGCATGTATGAGCGGGGATATCAGTACCTGATCGTGTGGCTCTGGGAGGACGACGAACTGGTCCAGGTGGACCGCACCATGTCCGGAGTGTGCACCGTCGATACGTTGAACCCGCGTGACTCCGGTGTTGAGCTGACCCTGACCTCGGTCGCCGCTCGGGAATCCTGTTACGCGCTTGGGGCCGACGAAACTCTGAACGAGACCGTCACGGTATCGGTCGTCGACGGTAATTTGGTGCAAAGTGAACCCGTCTTCGGCGCGGTCGACCGGTGCCATCCGCTGTATTGGCAGGAACTCGTGACACTGGATTCGGCGGTCACCCCACGGACGGCACCCGACCGAACCGCGCCCGCGGTCGCCGAGCCCGGCGACGACGTGGCGATCCACCTGCTGGCGGCTCCCCACAGAACCGACACCTCGGAATGGCATATTGCACAGGTCGTTGTGGACGGTGTGACGGCGTGCGGTTGGGTCCACAACGATGAGATACCCGCGTCCGGCTGACGGAACCGAAGGGGGTCACTTCCAGTGAGACAACCCTGGGCCGGCCGTCCCTACCGCCCGATCTTGCCCCGTGTCGCGGGGAAGTCCAGCAGCGCGTCTTATCCGCTGCCGTACCGGTCGACCGTCGCCGAGCCGTTTCGCGATGGGCTGCGTGTCGAAAGGTCGGTTCGAGGGTCTCTAGGTCGCACGGAGCCGCACCCGGTTCTCACCCCGAGTCGGTTGGCCGCGGTCAAAGCCGGGACCGTCGGTCTTCCCGACCGTACTTTTGTGCGCTGCCCGGCACGAAGTACCGCGTACACCTTTGGTGTGCTGCCCCAAGCGTGCGAAGTCGTACCGTCGTCGCCGCGAGCACGTCCTGGCGGTCATCGGTGAGGTCGTTGAATGTCGATGTCGACCAACCGGTCGATGTCCGGTGCGATCACGGTTCCGACCGGCGACCGGTCGCTGCACGGGCTGTCGACCTGCCGACGACAAGGCGAAGCCCGAGCCTCGCGTGGCTCGGGCTTCGTGGTGCGATCGTCGATTAGGCCTTGCCCATGCGATCCAGGATCCAGGCGAGGTTGAACGCCTCTTCACGCCATGCGTCGTAGCGTCCGGACCGGCCGCCGTGGCCGGCCTCCATCTCGGTCTTCAACATGAACGGTCCTCCGGTGGCGGTGTTGCGCAGCTCCGCAATCCACTTGGCCGGTTCGTGGAACCCGACACGGGTGTCGTTGAGGCTCGTCACCGCGAGAATCGCCGGGTAGTCGGTTGCCTGGATGTTTTCGTACGGCGAGTACGACTTCATGTAGTGGTAGACGTCGGCGTTGTGCAGCGGGTCGCCCCACTCGTCCCACTCGATGACGGTCAACGGCAACGTCGGGTCCAATATGGTGTTGAGCGTGTCGACGAACGGCACCTCGGCGCACACCCCGGCGAAGCGCCCCGGAGCGAGGTTGGTCATGGCACCCATGAGCAGACCACCGGCGGACCCACCTCGCGCGACGAGACCGTCTGGCGACGACCAACCGGCCGACACCATGTGTTCGGCACAGTCGACGAAGTCGGTGAAGGAGTTCCGTTTGTGCAGCTTCTTACCGTTCTCGTACCAGTGACGGCCCATCTCGCCGCCGCCGCGCACATGCGCCACCGCGAACACGACACCGCGGTCCAGCAAGGACAAACGCGGTATCGAGAAGTACGGGTCGATGCTGGTCTCGTAGCTGCCGTATCCATAGAGGAGGCACGGCGCCTCGCCGTCTAGAACCGTGTCGGCACGGTGGACGATCGAGATGGGTATCCGTGTACCGTCCGCGGCTGTCGCCCAGTCACGCTGCTGTCGATAGTCGGAGGGGCTGTAACCGCCGAGCACCGGTTTCTGCTTACGCAACAGAAGCCGACCCGTCGTGATGTCGTAGTCGTAGACCGAGTCCGGCGTGACCATCGACTGATAGGACAGACGCAGTTGTTTGGTGTAGTAGTCGGGGTTCCCGACCGGGTGAACCGTGTAGATCGGTTCGTCGAACCGGACGTCGCGCGCTTCACCCTCATTGGGAAGGATGCGGATTCCGGACAGGCCCTGATGCCGCAGGTGAACGACCAGGTGGTCGGCGAAGGCGCTGACCCCCTCCAAGCGGGTGTCCTCTCGATGCTCCAACAGTGTGTGGAAACTAGTCGTATCCGAAACCGGTGTCCACCCGAGTGTGAAGTTCTCCGCGCCGTCGTTGTGCAGCACCACGAAGCGGTCGCCCTGGTGGTCCACCGACATTTCGACGTCCTGGCGCCGACCCTCGCCGAACACCGTGAACTCGCCGGTCGGATTGTCCGCGGCCAGATACCGAATCTCCGACGTCACCTTCGAATGCGACTCGCAGAACAGGTACTCCTCACTGCGCGACAGCTCGATTCCGGTCCAGTACCGTTCGTCGGTCTCGGTGTAGACGAGCGTGTCCTCGCCGGTGTCGCCGAGCCGGTGACGCCAGATCTGGTGAGGACGCCACGCTTCGTCGACGGTGGCGTAGAAGAAATAGTCCCCGTGCTTGCTCCACGCACCGCCGTAGAAGACACCTTCGACGGTGTCGGGAAGGTCGTCGCCGGTGCGCAGGTCCTTGAACCGCAGCGTAAACCGCTCGTTGCCCGAATAGTCCGTGCCGTACGCCAGCAGGTTCTGATCGCACGACAGGTCGAATACACCCAACGAAAAGAAGTCGTGGCCTTCGGCGAGCACATTCTGATCCAGAAGAACTTCTTCACCGGCCAGGGCACCGCCGTCCTCGCCGAGCTCGGGCGGAGTGTCACCGGAGGCCTTGACCCGGCAGTGAATCGGGTACTGTTTTCCCTCTTCGGTGCGGGAGTAGTACCACCAGTCACCGCGCCGGGATGGAACGGTGAGGTCGGTCTCCTTGGTGCGTTCCTTGATCTCGGTGAACAGGTTTTCCCGAAGCTCACTCAAGTGGTTGTTGAGATGGTCGGTGTATTCGTTCTCCGCCGTCAAATAGGAGATCGTCTCGGGATTCTCGGGATCGAGCAGCCATGCATAAGGGTCGTTGACCGTGTCATTGTGGTGTGTGCGCTGGCTGTCGATCCGTTTGGCAACCGGTGGTTTCTGCATGCGGGCAAGCGTACCGGTGGTGCCCGTTTACCTGGCGAGACGTTCCGCTCGAGCAGATGAGTTGTCGTCGGTTATGTGGCTTGTCCGGTTGTTCGAGCGGTGTGGTCGGCCACGCCGTGGTTCGCCGGCGTGCCGGTCGGGCCCGGTAGCCATCGGATAACGACCTTGTCAAAGTTACGGAAAGAGGACTGGAGTCGCTGGACGGCGTGCTGGGTGTCCATTGTGCATGGTGGTGAATGTCCGAATTGCAGACATTGCGACATCGCTTTCGGTAAATGGCCGATTGCTTCGTCCGGGTGGCTCTGGCGCCATACGCAACGGAGGGGCCATGAGGGGTTTGAATGCCGAACTGCTGACGAACCGCCCATTCCGGTGATCGTGTGTCGAGTGTGGATATCTCAATGGG
>DXGR01000015.1 GCA_019113825.1 Candidatus Stackebrandtia excrementipullorum
CCATCGTCCTCGGCTTGGACGTGGTGGTCGCGGTGGCGCTCCTCCTCTTCTTGGACTCGCCGACCAACTATTTGATCGCCGCCGTGATGGTGGTATCGGGTGTGACCGTTGTGTACGTCTTGCGGATGACAGCCGACCGGATGGGCGACGCGCAGTCGATTCTCGACGGTCGACAGCCGACAGCGTGGACGCAGGTGGTTGCGGTGGACGACGAGGGCGACGCCCCGCGACCCTGGTCGCTGGAACTCACCGATCAACCCGGTACCTATCTTCACGTCGGAGAAGCACAGAAAACGCAGTGGCGCTTCGAACGCGGCGAGACCTATCTGGTCCACGGATTCGGGCCCGCAGACAATCCGTACGCGGGCATCGTCTTCTTCGTTCGCCCTCATCAACGCGAGCGCAGTTGGCATCACGCGGCGCCGTCGACGAAACGGAGGTACCTATCACGAACAGACTGAACCGATCCGGTCCCGGCAACGTCAACATGAGTGGGTACCGGATGGAAAGGGGTTGGCACCGGGGAGTATCGTCCCGTGCGGTTTCCGGCTTGTAGCAGACCATCGTTGTTCGGCGCAGGACGGCTATCGAACGGTTCGGACGACGTCCCCACCCGAGTCCGAACGGCGCCGGTGGGCGTCGTTCAAGCAACAGGAATCAGGCCAGGCGAATCATGTGGCCACACAACGAACGGTGAGCTGAACGGGCCCACCCGGAAATCCTCGAATTCAAGGATTCGAGCGAATGGAATGACGATGCTTCGAGCAATGGATCTGGTGGAGTCGGTTCCGTGGGCGGACCACGACGACCTGGTACTGCCGTGGCTGCGCCGGGTCGTGAACGAAAACCTTCCCGGCCTCATGGTGACCGATCACGGTGGTCAGTCACACGCGGTCGGTTACACCGAGTTGATGTGGCTGCTGCTACCGGGCTATCTACACGGTCAACCTCTGTTGGCCACCGCGTGCTCCGAGGCGGTGACCGAACAGATCAACGGACCGCTGTCGAAGTTGCGCATCGCCGACCTTGTCCCCAAGGTGACCGGCGAGACGGCATGGGTTCCCGCGGCCGCGACGCCGGTCGAGATCGTGGAGATCATGACACGTCACCACTCCGACCTGGTGGCGACGTTCGACCGTGACGGCGTTGCCGGTGTGGTCACATCGCACCGTCTCCTACGCCACGTCATGGACGACGTGAAGCCCGTGGTTGCCGTCACGGACTGACGTCGTGCTCCCGCGCTAGGTTTGGCAGTCGAGCCGAAGGAGCGACATGACAACGATGGCCACCGTCGACTCTGTTGAAGAGTTGCGCGAGATTTTGGGCGAACCCAATCAGCGGGTCAAGACCAAGGAACGCGCGGTCTTGACACCGGTTGACAGGGAATGGATCGCGGCGGCGCCGCTGTGCATGGTCGCCACCGCCGACCGGGACGGTAACTGTGACGTCTCGCCGAAAGGGGATCCGGCAGGCAAACTCGCGATCGTCCTGGACGGCAAAACCCTTGCCATCCCGGAACGGCCGGGTAACCGGCGAGCCGACGGATTCCATAACATTCTGTCGAATCCGTCGGTCGGTCTGGTATTTCTCATCCCCGGGCGCGGCGACACCCTACGTGTCAACGGCAAGGCGACGATTGTGCGCGAGGCCGACTACTTCGACCGTCTCATCGTGAAGGGACACCGTCCCGCGTTGTCGCTGCATGTCGACGTCGAACAGGTTTTCTTTCACTGTGCCAAGGCGTTTATGCGCTCGGGACTGTGGAAGCCGGAGACGTGGAACCCGGAGGCACTACCACCTCACGCGCATCTGGTCAAAGCCGTTCAGGACACACCGGAGACGTTGGAGGAGTTGCTTGCCCACTACGGCCCCGACTACGAGAAGAAACTCTACGGTTGATTCTCTGCAGATGACAAAGCCGTGAGCGGTGTAATCCGCTCACGGCTTTGTCGACGGTGGACCACCCCTGTACCGCCGTAACCGTACGGCTGTGTCGGGGCGACCTTTAACAGCTACCGGATCCCGTGGACACGTCACAGAATCCGCTGCCGGTTTCCCACACCAACCCGCCTCGGGCGTTGGCGCCGAAGTCGCGGCTGACGACGACGTCGGTGGCCGCACCGGAGTCGCCGGCGAGCCAGTAGCGAATCTCGACGGCGGAGTCTCCGTCGCCGACCTTGAACACATAGAACGGCGCCGCAATGGGGGAGCGTCCTCCGCCGGGAGCGGCCCACCAGTCGGCGCCCTGAGCGTTCGCAGCGTCGACGAACAGGCACTCGTACTCGGTACCGCCGTAGGCGCAGGTACGGACCTCGCCGCCGCCGTGGCGGTCGACGCCGTCGACGAGGGTGACGCCGTTGTTGTAGATGCGCCAGAAGATGGTGTCGCACGCCCCGCCGCGACAAGCGTTCCAGTCGGTCCACGCCGCCGCACGTGCGGCCGGTGCCGTTGCGCCGTTGTTGATGTTGGCGCAGAACTTGTTGACCACGAACGGAACCATGCGGCTGGCGGCGTACCGGGTGTCCATCGCCTCCATGGCCGTGTAATCGGTACCCAACCCCGCCGAGTCGAGTTGCCACATTCCAATGCCGGGGTGGAACCACAACCCGTTCGCGCGACCCTGCGGGTCGCCCAGAGTCGGCTGAGTGTCGTAGCGGGACAACGTCATCGGCGAGGGGGCTTCACCACTGGGGGAGACCTCCGGCCAGATCATCGCCACGGACAGAGCAGTCGCGTACTTTTCGTCGATACTGCAGGACGCGTTGGCGGCGGCATCCGCGGCGGCGGCCGACACATCGGCCCAGGGCTCGGCGCCGAAGCTCATAGTCTGTGCAGTCGCCGCCTTCTCGGCATTGGCGAGCTTCAATTCTTGAATGGTCGGTGGGCTCTCGGGGCGAGGCTCCTCCGCCCCGGCGGGCACCGAGACCCAGGTGGCGAACATACCCGCGACGAGGGCTGCACCGACGATCATGGCCTTGCGGCCACGGCGAACCATGAGAGGGCTCCTTTCGAAGGGAGCCCGCAGGTTAACGGTTCGAACTTGAGAACATCCATAACCGGCAGGTAAAACGTGTGACGGCTGCGTCTCTGCAGTTCGACGGTGGCGCGAAGGTACCGTCCGGTCCACTCAGGATGCACCTGGAAGGGCTCATCGGACTGTTGATCGCGCTCGGGCCGCCCGCACACGCCTACGAAACGCGCGGGGAACCGACGTCGTTGTACGCCCGGCTTCTCCGTTTTCACCCGGCTTGGCGAAGGGTCACGATGTTCCGCGCAGTGTCCGATGATCATCGCGCAACCATCGGACACTAAGAACGGCCCGCCCTCAGGGCGGGCCGTCGACGTGAAAGACGTCAGTCGAGACCGGCTATGCGGGGGCCGGCTTCACGCTGACGTGCCAGCCACTCTTCGACGTCATCGGCGGCACGCGGCAAACCGTCCGACAAATTCTGACGCCCCTCGGCGGTAACCAGGACGTCGTCTTCGATGCGAATACCGATACCGCGCAGTTCCTCGGGCACCAGTTCGTCGTGTTCCTGGAAGTACAGACCCGGTTCCACGGTGAGGACATGGCCTTCGGCCAGCGTGCCCTTCCAGTAGTGCTCCTTGCGTGCGGCAGCGCAGTCGTGCACGTCGATGCCCAGCATGTGCCCGAAGCCGTGCAACGTCCACCGACGGTAGACCAGGGAGTCCTCCGCCATGGCCTCGTCCACTCCGACCGGCAGAACGCCGAGATCGCTCAGGCCTTCGGCCAGCACCCGCATGCACGTTTCGTGGATGTGTTTGTACTCCACGCCCGGTTTGACCGCGTCCATACCGGCTTGCTGGGAGGCCAACACGATGTCGTAGACCTGCCGTTGCAGCGGAGTGAATCGCCCGGTGACCGGAATCGTCCGGGTCACGTCTGCGGTGTAAAGATGATTGTTCTCGGTCCCCATGTCCATGAGGATGAGCTCGCCGGGGGTGGTCCGGCCGTCGTTGGTGATCCAGTGCAGGGTGGTGGCGTGTGACCCGGCTCCGACGATCGAGTCGTAGCCTATGCCGTTGCCCTCCAGGCGGCTGCGGTGACCGAACACCCCTTCGATGACGCGTTCGGAGATCGCACGGTCGGTGGGAAGCATGCGCGCCACGTCCTCGAATCCACGGACGGTGATGTCGATGGCCTCCTGCAACTGCGCCACCTCCCAGTCGTCCTTGACCAGGCGAAGCTCCGACAGCACCGCAGCCAGTTCCCGATCCCGTGAGGGCTCGGTGGCATCGGTGACCCGCTCGGCCGGGACGGAGGCGTCGACGGAGGCGTCGTAGCCGCGTAGCACGCGCGTTTTGTCGGAGATCAGTTGCGACAGCACCGAGTCGAGGTCCTCGATGTCGCGGCACTCGATGCCCAGGCGCGTGGAGGTTTCGTCCAACGAATGCTTGCGCCCGACCCACAGTTCGCCGTATTGGGCGCTCCGGAAAAACTCGTCGGAATCGGTCGATTTGCGAGGGCGTCGGAACAGCACCGCATCGTGGTCGCCGGTGCCCGGGCTGATCACCAGGACACCCTCGGGGTCGTAGTCGCCCGTCAACCAGGCGTAGTCGCTGCCGGCGCGGAAGCGGTAGAAGGTGTCGTTGGCGCGGACCTTCTCACGACCGGTGGGGATGACGAGGGTTTCACCCGGAAAAGCCTGAGACAGGGCCCGCCGTCGCTTTTCGTGCCGAACGGCCTGCGGGAGTACCATCAGGTCGGAGAGATCCGAGGCGCCCCACCCGGTACGCATGAACTCCAAGAACTTGGGCGGGTAAGTCGGGTCGTGACTACGTTCGCCGGCCTTGGAGTCGTCGGCGGGTGTGGTGGCCTGTGTTTCTGACATCGATGAGATGACCTTTCGACTCGAAGTGCTCGACGGACATGTCGCACGGTAATGCCGGTGTCATCGTACTTTCGTACGCTTGTGACGGCAGAGACCTCCGTGTCGTCGAGACTATGCCCACTGCGACAACGTTGTCGACCACGCCCGTCGTTCCCGGGCCAAGGGTGCAAGGATGTTAGCCATGTGCGGATTGCTGACATACATCAGTGCCGACGCGACCGCCCCGACACGTCGCGCGGCCATTGCCGATGCCAATGAACGGTTGCATCATCGTGGACCTGATGAGACCGGAGTGGAGGTCGTCGACAATGACGTGGTTATCGCGCACAAACGGTTGTCGATCATCGACGTCGAATCGTCTCACCAGCCGCTGTGGTACGCCGACGGTCGATATGTGATGACCTACAACGGCGAGGTGTACAACTACAAGGAACTGCGGGCTGAGCTGATCGACCAGTTCGGCGCCAAGTTCGAGACCGACGGTGACAGCGAGGTCGTCATCGCGGGGTACCACTATTGGGGAGCCGAAGTCGCCAGGCGCCTGCGCGGCATGTTCGCCTTCGTGATCTGGGATCGCCAGGAGCGCCGGGGATACGGTGCGCGTGACCCGTTCGGCATCAAGCCGATGTTCCACCTGCACGCGCCCGAAGGGGTCTACTTCTCCAGCGAGAAGAAGGCCCTCATGCCGTTCACCGACCCCAAGGACCTGGACGAGGCCAGTCTCTCGCACTACCTCACGCTCCAGTATCCGCCCGAACCGGGAAGCATGCACCGTGCCATCGGCCGCATCGCCGCCGGCCACCACGTGCAGTTCACCGCCGGCAGCGCTGTGACCGCCACGAAATACTTCGAACCGACCTTCAACCCGCGACCGGTGGACGACCCTCAACGCCTGTACGACGAGATACTTGAGGCACTGCGCGAATCCGTCCGTATGCACATGCGTGCCGACGTACCGGTGGGGGCGTTTCTGTCAAGCGGTATCGACTCCACCGGCATAGTCGCTCTCGCGCGCGAGTTCAACCCCGACATCTTGAGTTTCACCATGGGATTCGACGTGCCCGGGCACTACAACGAGCTCGACGTCGCGTTGGAGTCGGCCGAGCATCTGGGCGTCAAGGCCATCGGCACGAAGATCGGTGCCGCCGAGATGATGTCGGCCCTGCCCCAGATCGTGTGGTACCTGGACGATCCGGTCGCCGACCCGGCCCTGGTGCCGTTGTACTTCGTGGCGAAGAAAGCCGCCGAGTACGTCACGGTGGTCCTGGGCGGGGAGGGCGCCGACGAGTTCTTCGCCGGCTACCCGATCTACCGGGAACCGTTGTCGCTGCAGTCGGTCCAGTCGCTGCCGAAGGCCATGCGGTCGGGTCTGCGTGCCGTTTCCAAGGCGATCCCGGAGGGCGTCAAGGGCAAGAGCTTCCTGGAGCGCGGCACCACCGACCTGGAGACCCGTTTCGTGGGCAACGCGAACATCTACTCCGAAGCCGAGAAGCAGAAGGTCCTGCGACGTTATGACCCGTCGATTTCCTATACCGACGTCACGGGTCCGATCTACGCCGAATGCGAAGGGCTCGACGACACCACGCGTATGCAGTACGTCGACATGAAGACGTGGCTTCGCGGAGACATTCTCGTCAAGGCGGACCGGATGTCGATGGCTCACAGCCTCGAAGTTCGAGTTCCGTTCCTCGACGTTGAGGTCTTCAAGGTCGCCTCCAAGGTTCCGCTGGACGAGAAGGTCCGACTGCGCGGGAACCACACGAAGTACGCGCTGCGGCAGGCTCTGAACAAGATCGTGCCGCCGGCAATCGTGAACCGGCCGAAGATGGGCTTCCCGACCCCGACCCGGGTGTGGCTGGCGGACGAGATGTTCGACTGGGCCGACGACATTCTCGCCAACGCCGGTTGTGGCCACCTCATCAACCTGGAGTACGTCCGCGGTCTGTTGCGTGAGCACAAGGCGGGCACCGCCGACAACAGCCGCAAAGTGTGGACGGTCCTGGTGTTCTGCCTGTGGCACGCGATCTTCGTGGAACAGTCGCTTGACCCGGGAGTCTCTCGCGCGGCGTCCCAGTTGGTGACCAAGCCTGCCGTCGGGTCGTTCGTGTCGTAGCCGACCTGGACGGGTTGCGGTCGCGGTGCGCTGCCGCCGATGGCGCCGCCGCGCCGCAACCGCCCACGCTGAGCTAGATTTTTGAGCATGAGCGACACCGAGAGCGTCAGTATCGAACTGCCTGTGCACCAGGCGGCCCAAGTCCGACGCATCGTCGAGGCCGGTGGCGCGCCGGATGTCTCCACCTATGTGTCGGAGGCGATCCAGACGCGTCTCGATCGTGACGAGGCGCTGTCGGAGCTTCGGCACCTGTTTGACCGAAAAGGGCAGAAGCCCAGCGCCGAACACCTGGCGTGGGCCAGGAACGTCCTGGGAGTCGACCACGAGGGCGGACAGGGTTCGTGATCGGAGGCCGCATACTCGACTCATCGGCCATCACCGGATTCGCGGCGTCCTCGCCATATCCCCAGGCGGTGGTGTGGACTGCGGCCGAGCAGGGCATCGTTCTCGCCGTTCCGGCCTGCGCGTTGGCCGAAGCGTGGTCCAAGGCTCCCCGCCGAGACCGTGACGCGTTGAAGGTGTTGAGATCGCTACCTGTCACCGTGGTTCTCGATCTTGGCCGGGAGGCGGCGCACGACGTGGGGTTGATGCTGTCGCGATCACGTCAACACGGCAAGCTGTCGGCCGGGCACGTCACGTGGTGCGCGCAGCGACGACGTGGCTGGCCCGTCGTCACCGGTGATCCGAAGCCCCTGTTGGCGATGGACTCAACCTTGGAGATCGACCGGCTTCCCTGACCGGTTCTGCGGGTGGCGTACGTGGGAGAGAAAGGCCTCACGGTTGACGAGTCTTCGTGTGATGACCCCGTCGGCGAGTAGCCTCTCGTCTGCATCGGTGACGGTGAACCAGAACTCCAGTCGGCTTCCCGAACGGTCACGGAGCACCACGTCGGCGCACACGAGCGCACCGACCTCCACTGCCGCGACGTGACGCATCTCCACCGCCACACCGACGCTGGACAGGCCTGTCGGTATGCGCCTGGTGAGCGCGGACACGGTCGCGGCTTCGGCCAGTGCCAACACCCGCGGGGTCGCCAGGACCGGGACGTCGCCCGACCCGATGCTCTGCGCGGTGTCGGCCTGTTCGACCACGGCCGTCACACGGCCGGTGACCGACCCCGGAAGCAGGCCGGTTTCCTGAGGCGGAGCGGTCGTCGACGAGTCGTCGGCTCGGCGCGAACGGTTCGTTGAATCATTTTCTGTCTCACCCACGCCCCCAAGGTTATTAGGTGTGTCATCAACCTGACGGAGGGTGGTGGGGCGGGGCTGGAGCCCGGGCCCGCATGCGTCGGGCATCGCCCGGCTGGCAGACTTCGGGCCATGAACAAGGTGACCAAGCCCGAGTTGGTGGCGTGGCCTAAGAAAACGACGATCGCCTGTTGCATCAGTGCAGTGGCCATGATCGCCGTATGTTCGTTTGTCGCCACCGCTTTGCACGGCGAGACCGAGGGCGGGGGAGTCTTCCACGCGGCCGATCAGTACGCGATGGTCGGCTTGGGGTTGTTGCTGGCCGCCGGGATCATGTTGTTCGCGCGTCCACGAGTGTGGGTCACTCCGCGTTCGGTACGCGTGCGTAATGTGATCGGTTCTTACGATCTGCCGTGGGAGGTGGTGACCGCCGTCGCGTTTCCCCCCGGGGCGTCCTGGGCGCAGCTGGAACTGGCCGACGACGACATGGTTTCGGTCATGGCGATCCAAGCGGTAGACAAGGATCGAGCGGTCGCGGCCGTGCGTCGCCTGCGAGAGGCGTTCGACACCCACCGTAGCCCGCACTGAACGGCTGCTATTCTTGAGTGTCGACCACGCTTTCGGGAAAGCCGAAAGTGTCGTAAGCGGAGCCCCGCTCCCACCCGTCCACCTCGCCGACGAGTTTCGGCTTGCAGGCTTTTTGAGAGTGACCGGGTCTGGAACCGCCTTTCAGGTTGACCTGTAAGGGCGGCTAACGCACGTCTGGTGCGGATAGCAGAGCAGAGGGGCCCTGGCTGTAGCCGGGGCTTTGTTGTTGTGGCGGGGTAGCGAGCGAAGGTCACGGACCAAGTGCACATATCGCGCTACCAAGGAGGCCACATCAGCGATTTGCGCGTGAACGAGCAGATCCGAGCCCGCGAGGTTCGGCTTGTCGGCCCGCAGGGTGAACAGGTGGGAATCGTCTCGCTTGACAAGGCCCTGCAGTTGGCCGCCGACGTCGATTTGGATCTGGTCGAGGTTGCGCCCAATGCCCGCCCACCCGTGTGCAAGCTCATGGACTTCGGCAAGCACAAGTACGAGACCGCCCTGAAGGCTCGGGAGGCCAGGCGTAACCAGCAACAGACTGTCATCAAGGAGATGAAGCTCCGCCCGAAGATCGATGGGCATGACTACGAGACCAAAAAGGGTCACGTTGTCCGCTTTTTGAAGGCCGGAGACAAGGTCAAGATCACGATCATGTTCCGCGGGCGTGAGCAAAGCCGCCCCGAATTGGGACTTCGACTGCTCAAGAAGCTGGGCGACGAGGTCTCCGAGCTCGGCGTCGTGGAATCGGCTCCGAAGCAGGACGGTCGCAACATGATCATGGTGCTGGCGCCGCACCGAACCAAGCAGGCCATGGCGACAGCGCCTCGCCCCGGCAAGAACTCGGACGAGGCTGCACAAGCCGAGTCCGAATAGACATCACAAGGAGAACCGATGCCGAAGATGAAAAGCCACAGCGGCTTGAGCAAGCGTGTGAAGATCACCGGGTCCGGGAAGGTTCTGCGGCAGCGTGCAAACCGTCGTCACTACCTGGAGCACAAGCCGTCGACGTTGACGCGTCGCCTGGCGGGGACCACCGAGGTCTCCAAAGCCGACGTCAAGCGCGTCAAAAAAATGCTCGGCAAGTAATCGTCCGCCCTTTCGCACAATCCAAGACCACGGAGCCCGGAGGGCACCGATGGTCATGATGAGGAGAACAACCCGTGGCACGCGTTAAGCGGGCGATCAATGCCCAGAAGAAGCGCCGCACCGTCCTTGAGTCGGCCAAGGGGTACCGGGGACAGCGTTCCCGGCTGTACCGCAAGGCCAAGGAGCAGATGCTCCACTCGATGGAGTACTCCTACCGGGACCGCAGGGCCCGCAAGAGCGACTTCCGTCGGCTGTGGATCACTCGCATCAATGCCGGCGCTCGTGCGAACGGCATCACGTACAACCGGTTCATTCAGGGGCTGCGGGCCGCCGAGATCGACGTGGACCGCAAGATACTGGCCGAGCTGGCCGTATCCGACGAAGCAGCATTCACCGCTTTGGTGGAGGCCGCCCGGTCGGCGTTGCCGGCCAAGTCCGCCGCGTAAATGGCCGTTTCTCAACCCGGGGCGCCGCTGACCGAGCGATCGTCCCGGGTTGTTGCCGCTCGGAAGCTGGCTCAACGTAAGCACCGGGATCGCAGCCGACGTTTCCTCGTGGAGGGACCTCAGGCCGTACGTGAAGCCGTGTCGGCCGATGCCGTTGTCGAGCTGTTCGCCACCGCCGAGGCGGCGGCCCGCCACCCGGATGTGTTCTCGGCGTGCGACCGGGCGAGCATCGTGACTTCGACGGCGTTGAAGTCGTTGGCCGAGACGGTCCAACCTCAGGGGCTGGTCGCGGTATGCGGATACGTGGACGGTCCCGTGGTTCCGGGGCGGCTCGTCGTGGTGCTCGACGGGATCGCCGACCCCGGCAACGCCGGGACGGTGTTGCGTACCGCCGATGCGGCAGGGGCGGACTGTGTCGTTTTCCCGGACGGTTCCGTCGATCCCTACAACGGCAAGTGTGTGCGGTCGGCCGCGGGAAGCCTGTTCCACCTGCCCGTGGTTCGGGGTGGTGACGTGTCCGATCACATCATCACGTTGCGGCGAAGCGGCATGTCCGTGGTGGCGGCGGACGCTCACGGTGACCGTGATCTGGTCGAGGCGGTCGCCGACGGCGTGTTGGACGGGCCGACGGCGTGGGTGTTCGGGTCGGAGGCACATGGGTTGAGCTCGCGGGCCGCCGACGGGGTGGACACCCGCATTAAAGTGCCTGTTTACGGTCAGGCGGAGAGCCTTAACCTCTCGATCGCCGCAGCGGTGTGCCTGTATGCTTCAGCCGGACAACACCGTAAAGGAGCTTCGCCGTGAATCATCCGGGCCGCACGCCGGTCACGCAGATGTTTATCCGGCCCGCCGACGGCGGGCTGCGGCGATAGGTTTCGTTCTCGTTTACGCCACAGCTTTCCCTTGGTGGGCCGACGGCTCAGCCGTGTGCATCAGTTCTCAGCCGTTTCGCCGTGCCCGTGGTCGGCACGACCACGTCGGATGTCCATTCGCATTGGTCGGCGTCGTATGACCCGAGCGGTCGTTCGGCTGGAGCGCTTCTTACACTTCCAGTGCCTATGCGGCCTGACCACTGAAAGTTGTCGAACCGATGAGCTATCACAACGACCCATACGACCCGAAACAGGTTGCCTACCTTTCGCCAGAAGCGTTGGAGGAGGCGGTAGCCGATGCCCGAACGGATTTCGCGGCGGCGGTAGACCTGGACGCACTCCACAAGATCAAGCACCGGCACCTGGGGGACAAGGCGCCGGTAATGTTGGCACGCCGCGAGATCGGCGCGTTGCCTCCGGCTGCCAAGTCCGACGCCGGTAAACGTGTCAACGCCGCCCGGCTGGCCGTCAACGCCGCATACGACGAGCGTAGTGAGGTGCTGGCGGCGGAAGCGGCGGAACGGGTGTTGCGTGAGGAGACCGTCGACGTGACGTTGCCGACGCAACGACGCATGCGCGGCGCTCGGCACCCGATCACCTTGATGGCCGACGGTATCGCCGATCTGTTCATTGCGATGGGATACCAGGTCAACGAGGGGCCCGAGATCGAGCCGGAGTGGTACAACTTCGATGCGCTCAACATCAAACCCGATCATCCCGCCAGGACCATGATGGACACCTTCTACGTCGCCGCGGCGAAGGCGGGGCGTGATTCGGGGCTGGTCCTGCGCACCCACACGTCGTCGTTGCAGATCCACTCCATGTTGAACCAGGAGCCGCCGATCTATGCGGTGGCGCCCGGTCGGGTGTACCGCACCGACGAGGTGGACGCCACGCACAGCCCGGTGTTCCACCAGGCCGAAGGCCTGGTGGTCGACAAGGGAATCACCATGGCCCACCTGAAGGGCACTTTGGACCATTTCGCGCGGGCGATGTTCGGCTCGGGCGTCAAGACGCGACTTCGGCCCTCGTACTTCCCGTTCACCGAGCCCAGCGCCGAACTGGACGTGTGGTTCGAGGCCCACAAGGACGGTCCACGCTGGATCGAGTGGGGAGGCTGCGGGATGGTAAACCCCAGGGTCTTGTCCGCCTGCGGCATCGATCCGCACGTCTACAGCGGATTCGCCTTCGGTATGGGCATCGACCGAGCGGTCATGCTCGGTCACGACGTCGGAGACATGCGCGACATGTTCGACGGCGATGTGCGTTTCCCGCTGGCTCTCGGAACGGAAAGGTAAGGCCGATGCGTGTACCACTGTCGTGGCTGCGAGAATACGCGGCCATTCCCGCCGATACCGGCATCGACGTCGTCGACGCCGCTCTGGTCGAATGCGGACTCGAGGTCGAGGAGGTCGTGGACCTCGGAGACAACGTGACCGGGCCCCTGGTCGTGGGGCGGGTGTCGTCGATCGAGGAATTGACCGAGTTCAAAAAGCCGATTCGCTACTGCACCGTCGACGTCGGCGAAGCAGAGCCGCGAGGCATCATCTGCGGCGCCCGCAACTTCGCCGAAGGCGACCTCGTGGTCGTTGCCCTGCCGACCGCGGTTCTCCCGGGCGGGTTCACCATTACGGCGCGGAAGACATATGGCCGTATATCCGACGGGATGATCGCCTCCTCCCGTGAATTGGGTATCGGCGACGACCACGACGGGATCCTGGTGTTGCCGCCGGAGTCCGGGCAGGAGCCCGGTGCCGACGCGAGGGCCGCGGTGGGGTTGGACGACGTCATCTTCGAGCTGGCGATCACTCCCGACATGGCGCACTGCTTTTCCATCAGGGGAGTGGCGCGAGAGCTCGCGCATCGACTGAACGTCACGTTCACCGATCCGGCGCTGGCCGTTGTCGAACCCACGGCGACCGACGCCTCGCCACATCCTGTGACGATCGTCGACACCGTCGGCTGCGATCGTTTCGCCACACGGGCGGTGCGTGGTGTTGATCCGAACGCTCCCAGTCCGGAGTGGATGCAGCGTCGTCTCACCCACGCGGGGATGCGCCCCATCGGTGCGGCCGTCGACATCACCAACTACCTGATGCTCGAGCTCGGTCAGCCGTTGCACGCGTTCGATCTGGCGGCACTGGCCGGCGGGCTGGTAGTACGCCGGGCGAAGCCGGGCGAAAAACTCACCACTCTCGACGACGTGGAACGCCGCCTCGACGAGACCGACATGGTGATATGTGACGACACCGGTCCCATCTCCCTGGCCGGCGTGATGGGTGGCCAAACCAGTGAGGTGTCCGACTCGACCGTGGACGTCCTGTTCGAAGGCGCCCACTGGGACCCGGCGGTCATCGCCGCCACGTCACGTCGTCACCGCCTGTCAAGCGAAGCGGCGAAACGGTTCGAGCGCGGCGTCGACCCGGCGCTTGCCGCCGTGGCGATCGAACGCGCGGCACAGCTGCTCGTGGAGGCTGCCGGTGGCGTGGTCGATGAAAAATTCGGTGACGTCGATAACCGCAAACCGATGCCGACGGTGACGATCGACCCGAGACTGCCCGAGCGCATCATCGGCATCGAATACACCGATACGCAGGTCATCGAGCTGCTGACGGTGGCCGGTTGTGTCGTCCACCCCGGACCGGAGAAGCTCGAGGTCACTCCCGCCAGCTGGCGGCCCGACATCACCGATCAGGCTGATCTGGTCGAAGAGGTGGCCCGCCTGGCCGGATACGACGGTATCCCCAGCAGCCTGCCGCCGAGCCCTGCGGGCACCGGACTGAGCGCGCCGCTACGTCGCAAACGACACGTGGGTCGTGCACTGGCCGCCGCCGGGTTCGTCGAATCGGTGAACTATCCGTTCCTCGACCCGAAGGTCTTCGACGTGTTCGGGCTGGGCACGGAAGATCCGCGGCGGAACACGCTTCGATTGGCCAACCCGCTGACCGAATCACAACCGGCACTGCGGACAACGCTGCTGCCGGGCATTCTCGCCGCGTTGAAGGTCAACGTGGACCGTGGCATGCGCGACGTCGGCCTTTTCGAACTGGGATTGGTGTTCGAACCGAAGGAAGGCTGGGAGTCGCTGCCGCTGCCGCAGCTTCCCGTGCACCGGCGTCCCGAGGAGAGCGAACTTGCCGTTGCCGACGCGTTGCGTCCCAAACAGCCGCAGCACGTGGCCGTGGCCTTCACCGGATTGGCCGAACCGGCCGGTTGGTGGGGCGCCGGGCGTGCGGCGGACTGGACCGACGCGGTGGAAGCGGCCCAGACGATAGCCGCGGCCGCCGACGTCGAACTGAGTGTCTCGGCGGCCAACCACGCTCCGTGGCACCCGGGACGGTGTGCGCGGTTGGAACTGGACGGAGAAACGATCGGATACGCCGGCGAACTGCACCCGGCGGTGTGTGACCTGCTGGATATCCCCCGGCAGACCGGTGCGGTGGAGATGAACCTCGACGCGCTACCGATCTCGGGAGTCAAGTCGTCGCCGTTGATGTCGCATTTTCCGGTGGCGTTGATCGATGTCGCGGTCATCGTCGACGAGGACGTACCCGCCGCCGATGTGGCTCGAGGACTCTCCGACGGCGCCGGACGGCTCCTGGAGAACATCCACATGTTCGACGTCTATCGTGGCGAGACCATCGGTGCGGGCCGGAAGTCGTTGGCGTACAAGCTGACGTTCCGAGCGCCCGATCGCACGTTGACCGCCGAGGAGACCGTGGCCGCACGTGACGCCGCGGTCCAGGAGGCACATCGTCGGTGTGGAGCCGAACTTCGCATGGTGTGACGCGTATCGGTGACGGGCCGCCGGAAGGTTGTTCACCGGCGGCCCGTCACCGTCTTCGGGTCGGGATGTGTCGTGGCCCGTTCAATGGAGGTTTGCCGTCGCATCCTGTTCGCTCGTATCGTGCGAGGACCTATCGGACGGTTGCGCCTGGACGGGTTTCCGTTGAGGGCGCCGGTGTACTAGCAGCCGCACTTCACGAGGAGCCAGTACTCGTTGCACGCTCCCGAGGTGCAGTGCCGATACAGTCCGTTGTAGGTGTTGTCGCAGGGCGACAGGAAACATTGGATGATGCCGCTGCATGCGGCGATGCAGGCTCCTTCTGCGGAATGGGA
>DXGR01000083.1 GCA_019113825.1 Candidatus Stackebrandtia excrementipullorum
TGTGAAGACGGTGGCTGCGGTGTTGTTGTCGCCGGTCAGCACATAGACCATCTTGATGATGTTGCCGTCCACCGCGATCAACGTCGGGACCGATATGAAAGCCAGCGACCCGAATATCAGCAGCCACAGAAACCCGGCGCCGATCAGCACCATCACCAGTCGACGCCGGTACCCCTGACGCATTACCGGAGACGGTGGGCACGGAGCGATAGGTGAATCGGGCAGAATCTGGGACAGCGGATACGCCATGGATAATCCCGTCTTTTGATCCCTGGTTGGGCCAACGAGCAGATCGTTCATCAAGGGTGTCGGACCATTTGGGTTTGGTCGCTCGTGGTGATGCATCGGTGTGCGTTCGACACAATAGAGGGTACGTGCCACGGACTGAAATCGATTGGTGTGTGGCCTGGTCGAGCCTGGAGCGGCGGCGGCCGTAACTCCGAGTCGGGGCGGTTCGTGACGACATGAACGCCGCGGTCGAACTCATCGGCGTCCAAGGTGACTACGCGGTGCGTCCGATCGGGCCGTACAAACCAAAATCGGCGAGGGGCGAGTCCGGGTCCGGGAAGGATGGCGGGAATCTTCAGGTAGCGGCAGAGGTTCATGGCCACGGCCAAGGGAGAGTGGCGTCCCACCCGCAGGACGAATTCGATGCTTGAAGCCTGCAGCCTTACACAGAAGTCGCCGTCGCACCCGGGAGTTGCATCGTCGGTGACGGCTGCAAGGACGTCGGGGGTGTCGACCTCGCGATTCACGTGCACGAGATTGGTGGGTATCCGGTAGCAGACGTCCAACCCCGCCGCCACCTTCCATCCTTTGGTGTCCGCTGGAAATCGGATGTCGTACCGCACTGCCCCTCCTCGTCTCGCTTTGCTGCTTGCACGTTCGCGTTCGCAAATCACGGGGATGGGCGCACCGAGACCGTGTACGGGCTCCCCGTGCAGTAGAAGATAGGCGTCTGTCGAATTTATTGCGACAGGACCCCGCCTGTGTGCCTCGGTGACCTGGTTCGGTGAAAGCCGACGTCGGTGACCGACACGTGATGTTTTGACGGGTGGCCCGCGGCGATCTTCCATGTGCGCTCTCGAAGGGGAAATGAGAGCGACCGTCCGGGCCGGTTGCGTTGGGCTTGACCGGGACTCGTTGTGTGGTTGTCCTCCCGACCCGTACCGCTGCCGACCCATGAGGTGAAATGTCGAGACGGACGCACGATGATGGAGAAACTTCCTTCCGAAGAAAAGGCACCGGGGGCGTCCGTACCTGCTGCGATGGGATGCCGACAACATAGGACCGGACGGGTCGGCCATGTGAACGTGCCCGTGTCACTCCCGGTCGTGGGCGGGCCTTGAAATAGACCCGGGGCGTCCAATGTTTGTATGGGGCGTAAGAGAAGCCGATCTTGCATGTGTTTTGTGGCATCGCTAGGGTGGCGACTGTGAACGACCCACACGATCCTTTGACGACGATCGACCCGACGCGGGCGAGCGTGGCTCGTGTCTATGACGCCGCGTTGGGTGGGAAGGATAATTTCGCGGTCGACCGTGACATGTTGGCGAAGATCCTTGTGCAGGCCCCGGACGCCTTCGAAAGCCCACGAATGGTGAGGGATTTCGGACGTCGGGCCGTGGAGTTCCTCGCCCGGCGGGGCATTCGCCAGTTTTTGGACCTGGGCAGTGGCATCCCGTCCACTCCGCCGAGTGTGCACGAGACGGCGTGGACAATCGCGCCGGACACGCGCGTCGTCTACGTGGACAAAGACCCGGTGGTCGTCGCCCACAGCAGAGCTTTGCGCGATGTGGGCGAGGGGCTGGTTTCGGTGTTCGGCGACGTCACCGAACCGGAGTCGGTGTTCCAGAACCCGCGGGTTCTCGAGGTGCTCGACTTCTCCGCGCCCGTGGGCGTCCTGTTGATCAGTGTCCTGCAGAACGTGCTGGAGGACGATCAAGCGCAGGACGTCGTCGGCCGTATCGCCGACCGGATGGCACCTGGAAGCTATCTCGCCGTGGCGCATATTTCGACGCGTAGTCAGCCGGCGGCAATGGACGGTGTGCACCGTAGCGCCGAACAGGCCGGTTACCCTCCGACGTTGTTTCGGGAGGATGAGTCGATCCGTGCCCTGTTCGATCGTTTTGAACTGGTCGAGCCGGGAGTCGTCGACATCAAGGACTGGCGTCCCAGTGCAACTGATGTGAAGCCGGTAAACATCAAACTTCTCGGCGGAGTCGGATACAAAACCGACTGACCTTTCGAGACGTCAGGCGAATGTCGTTGCCAGTGCAGCCCAGATCACGGGTGAATATTCGAGCTTGCCGGTGTTCTCCCATTGATCGGCCTGCTTGCGTTGCCACGCGTTGAGCGTCGCGACCGGATTGTCGGCCTCGTGCGCATGGTTGACGGCGACGACGGCGTCGGGCAACACTCGGATGTGCTCGTCGGCGTGCGGTGCAAATGTTCTGATCCCGATGTCGGTCGGTAGAAGCCAACGCGCGGCGGTGACGTACTGGGCGCCCGCGTAAACGGCTGCAGAAACCAACCCGGCCGGTTCGGCGAACCGTATGTCACCGCCGCTTTCGCACCCGATGATGGCGACACGGTTGGGCATGGACCAGCCTTGCGGAGAACCGAGCCGATGACCGTACACAAGGTCGGCGGCGGTCAACGG
>DXGR01000084.1 GCA_019113825.1 Candidatus Stackebrandtia excrementipullorum
CATGCCCGCGACACGGCCAACGACTTCGTGCAGAAGACTCTCGCACTGCCGGAGACGCTTGCCCTCTACAACGTCAGCGGGAGCGAGGACTACCTCGTACACGTCGCAGTGGCGAATAGCACCGAGTTGCAGACGTTGATCATCGACAAGCTCCTAGCGCTGCCGCAAGTCGCACACTGTCGGACGCAACTGATCTTCGGTGAGCCCTGGGTGGCTCCGCTGCGGCATCGCTCCTCGGCGGACACGTCGTACGGCTGAGACCAGCATGTCCGCCGTCGCCGTGCCGTCAGGAGTTGCTATGCGGCGGAACGTGGTCGGGTACAGACCGGCGCGGTACGGTCGGGCAGACATCACGATGGGTTTCTCTCACGGCAATGGCCGGAGAGGACGTAGAAGGACGCTGATCGACCGGCCGACTGGATCGGCTCACCTCAAGTATCCTAGGGGCGTATAACCGGTTGATGATGGCTATCTCGCCCGGAACTGTCTCGATTCCGACTCTGTGCACTCGCGAATCCGTGCCCGGCTCCCGACGTCCGTGTCGCTCGGCATGATGTTCCAGGGTGATGTCTATCTTTGAGGTAACCCCATGGAGTTCAGGTTCAATGTCTAACGCTCTGCCGGCATGTCCGGCGTGTTCCGAGGCGTACACCTATGAGCAAGGCGCTCTGTTGGTGTGCCCGATGTGTGGTCACGAGTGGTCTGAGGCGGTGGAGGAGGAAACGGCGGACGCCGTCTCTGTCGCGGTCAAGGACTCCGTCGGCAACCCTCTCGCCGATGGAGACACCATCACGATCGCCAAGGACCTCAAGGTCAAAGGTTCCGGTGGGGGCACGGTCAAGGTCGGCACCAAGGTCAAGGGAATCCGTCTCATCACCGACGGTGTCGGAGACCACGACATCGATGCCACCGTGCCCGGCTTCGGGCGCATGCAGCTCAAATCGAGCGTGGTGAAGAAGGTTCTCTGAGCGGCCCTTCCCCGGCGCGGCCGAACAGGTTCTACACGTCCGGCGGTCGCTGTGGCCATCACCCGGGCCTGCTTCAACGCGGTCGCGGCGAAGCTCACCGCCGCAGAGGCGCTCGCACCCGAATGGGAAGAGCATTTCGTGAAAGTAGAAGCCGCGTGGCTTCGCCCCCATCTCAACGACTCTCCCCGGGGAAAAACGTCGCGCACCGTGAACTCATCAGCCGATTTCGTCGCATCCACGGCAAGGACCCGAAGGCCATCGCCTGAGTGCCCTGTGGTCCTGTCGGCGGCACCGTGCCGCCGGGGGACGTGTCGGCGGTTCAGAGCGGCGACACGATTCTTTTCACAAAGGTTGGTGTGCCGAAGCTTCGTCGGATTCACCGTTATGCGTGGAGCCGTCGGACACCCCCAAGTAGAGTCCGCGACGCATACGGCTGCCTGTTCGCATGCGAAATGAGGACGTGTTGACCGACTACGACTCTCGGATAGTCGCGCTATACGACGGCGACAACCCGGATGGACCAGACCACGACTACTACCGTTCGCTGGCCTCTCGTCATGAAGCCGAGCGCATCCTGGACCTGGGGTGTGGCACGGGCATCCTCACCGTGACGTTCGCCGAAGGCGGACGGGAGGTCGTGGGGGTCGATCCGTCACCGGCGATGCTCTCCCATGCGCGTCGCCGCGCTGGAACCGCCGACGTCACGTGGATCGAGGGCTACTCGAGTGACGTGGTGGACGGCCGATTCGACCTGATCGTGATGACGGGCAACGTCGCGCAGCACATCCCGGACCCGCATTGGGAGAAAACCTTGACGGATCTGCGTCGCCTGACATCGGTGGGGGGTGTGCTCGCGTTCGAGAGCCGTAATCCGTCCGTTCGTGCCTGGGAAAACTGGGCGGCGGAGGCTCCGACGACCAGAAACACGCGGTTCGGTCCGCTCACCGAATGGTGCGAGGCCGACGAGCTCGATAACGGACAGGTGCTGCTTCGGTTCTTCAATCGATTCGAGTCCGACGAAGAGACGGTCGAGGAACATCTGCTCCTGACGTTCCGTGGTGCCGACCTACTCGCGAAGCAGTTGGCAAAGGCCGGCTTCGAGGTGTCGTCGGTCTGGGGAGACTGGAAGCGCAGTCCGTTCACGGGCGGCCAGGGGGTCATGGTCTTCGAAGCTCGGGCGGTCTGAGCCGAACCGGGCCGGGTTCGACCCCCGGTCTTCATGATGGCCAGTCGATGCCCCCGGTCTCGCCGTATGACTTTCGGCGGGCGGCGTACGCCAGGGTCGCGTGCACATGTGCGTCGTCACCGATCAAAACCCGAAGCCCACGATCGGGATCCAACAGGTGAGCAATCAGCGCGTCAGCCGCCACACGGGGATCGGCGTCTGTCGGCGGCGCCTTGGGATCGACTGCAGGCCAAGGAATCTCCGAAGTACCGAATACGGCGTTCCGAAGATCGTCGTACTCCGGTTTCGGAGTCGCGAACGGCATACTCGACCCGGCCCAGTCGGTCGCGAATCCGCCGAGCTGCGCGATGGTTACGCGAATTCCGAACTGCGCGACCTCGGAGGACAGGGCCTCGCTGAATCCTTCGAGTGCCCACTTGCCCGCGTTGTAGAGGCCGAACATCGGCATGGAGCCGATGGCCCCGACCGTCGATATCTGGACGATGTCACCACCACCGTTTGCGCGCAGGTGCGGGATCGCCGCGCGGGAGACCCACATGGCACCGAACACGTTCAGGTCGAAGTGCTCTCGGGCCTGTTGTTCGTCGAGCTCTTCAACGGCTCCGACGAAGCCGACGCCCGCATTGTTGACCACGATGTCAAGGCCGTCGAATGCCTGCGCCGCTTCGTCGACGGCGATGGTGACCGCGGTGGCATCACGGACATCGAGCAGGATCTCCTGCACCGAGCTCGGGTGATCGGCGTCCAAATCCGCCATCGCTCCGGCCTTACGGACCGTCCCCACCACGCGGTCTCCTCGCTCCAAGGCAACCCGCGCAAACGCCCGGCCGAGGCCACGACCCGCTCCGGTGATGAACCAGGTACGGGTACGGCGTGAAACTTCGGACATATTGGATCCCCTCCGACGATACGTTGCGTCTCGCCGGAGAGTACAAGACGACCGAGCGTCGGTCAAGACGGACCGTCTCGTCTCGGTACGTAGACTGTCGGCATGACCCACGAAGACTCAGGCCCCTCGCCGTCGGTCTCACTCGGACCCGATGCCTCTCGACGCAGTGACCGTGCGCGCCGTGCCATCCTTGTCGCCACCCGCGACCTCGTTGCCGACGTGGGGTACTCACGGCTGACCATCGAGGGAATCGCCGCCACGGCAGGGGTGGGCAAACAGACGATCTATCGATGGTGGCGTTCGAAGGCGGCAGTGCTTTTCGATGCGATCCTCGACGCCCACTCGCACGAGGGTTCCGTCGCGCTCCCGAACACCGGAGACCTCGAAACCGATCTCCGGCTGCTTCTTCGGGGGACCGTCGCCGCATTGACCGACCCCTCCAACGACCGCCTTCAACGGGCGATCATCGCGGAGATTCAGACCGACTCCTCGATTGCCGACGAGCTCGTGCGTCGGCTATTGCGCCCCCAGTTCGACGCGTGTGCGGCCCGCATCGCGGTCGGCGTCCAGAGCGGCCAAGTCGACGAATCCGTGGATACGGATCTGGCGGTTGAACTGCTGTTCGGGCCGATCTTCCACCGGTGGCTGTTGCGAACCGGTGAACTGAACGACGTCTTCGCCGACAACGTGCTCGACAAGGTCCTGACCGGGCTCAGACCGCGGTAAACGTCCGCGTGCGATCGGACTCGACGTGATGAGGACGTCAACACCCGTCGCACACGTTGTGGGCGAATCGGCTCCGACGGTCCCGCAGTGTTCAGGCGTGGTCCCCGACGTTGACCACGCGCCCCGACGAGTCACGGTAGAAGAATCGACGAACGCCCCACTGCTCGGTGGTGAGCGGATGGACGATCTCCAAGCCGGCGCAGACTGCCGCATCGTAGGCCGATTCCACATCGTCGACGAACACGGATACGTCGGGATTGACGGGAGCGGTCGCGTCCCTGGTCATGAGGCTCAGTTGAGGACCTGCACCGTCTCCGAGCGTGACGATCCATCCATGGTCCATGAGGACCTTCAGCCCGAGAACTTCAGCGTGCTCGCCGACGGCGGTCGCCAAATCGCTCACCGTGAGGTCGGGCACGATGCGGTTGATCTTCACCGGGCCATCCCACCAGTGCGTCGCCCTGTTGTCCAGCGGGCACGCCGGGCATCCTCGGGACCGGCAGGCGTGGCGGGGTGTGCTGCCGTGGGTCGACTTCACGACAGGCGAGACTCCCCGCTGCGCCTTGTGCAGCACCACCAACACGGGACGGGGCGGCTGACGTGCCGTTGAAGATCGTGGGCCGCAACGACGGTGGATGACCGTTGACCACCACCGACGGGGTGCACCAACAGACCGGGCAATCCCCCGGTCCGTCGATGGCGCCGCTCTCTCCCCCGTCCAGGTCGGGCGACCCGGCGCTACCCGCACTCGGACAGACCTATGCAGACTGTCTAGGTTTATTGCGTACTCCACCGTCGTCATCGATGTGAATGCTCAGCCCGGATTCCCCCGGACGCACGTGGGCTTCGAGTTCCCACTCCGATGTGTAGTCACCGGTAAACTGCGGCCGGTACCGAATCGGGGCGTCGGTGAACAAGCCGTCAAGCCGTCGAATGAAGCCGTTGCGAACCGGCTCATAGTCGACGATGCGGTCCGCGCCGGGTAGTGCCCACGGCGTGAGGACGTTCATACCGGTGTAGGCGAAGGTTCCGTGAAGCAGCCCAAACAGCAATTCGTGGAGTTCTCCGGACTTACCGCGCGGTCCGATGGCACGTGGCCTGTCCCCCAGTGTGGTGGCGGCCAGAGCGACCTTGCCCGCGAACGGGCCTTGCTCGAACCGCAGCCTCTTGCCGGTACTTGCTTCCTTCCCGAACGCGAAGCCGCTCACAAAGACCCGGTCGAACCAGCCCTTGAGGATCGCAGGCATGCCGTACCACCACAACGGAAACTGAACGACCACGGCGTCGGCTTTGCGAAGCTTCGCCTGTTCTTCGCGCACCTCCGCTGTCTGAGTGTTGTCCAGGTAGGAGTTTCTCGTGTCTTCGGTCACGCGGAAGTGCTCTGAGGTCTCGCGTCCACCGTCTCGGTGACGCATGACGGGATCCCAGTCCATGGCGTAAAGATCCGACTCGAGCACCTCGTGCCCTACCTTGCGCAGGTGTGCGATGCCGTCTCGTCGGAGGCTGCCGTTGAGGGAATTGGCCTCCGGGTGGGCGCTGAGCCAAAGGACCGTCTTCATCGTGTCGCTGTGCTGCATGTATCTCACGATGACAAGCCGGGGTAACCTTGGCAAGTACGGACATTTTTGTCCCTATGGAGGGTCTATGCGATTGCCCGTCTCGAGAGCTGTAGAGGTGTGCCCCGTTGAGGTGGCGGTTTCGGTCCTAGGTGGAGCATGGAAACTGACCCTCGTCAAGCATCTGCTGGGCGGCGTGAAGCGATTCAACGAACTTGGTCGTCTCGTACCGCTGGCCAACAGGAAGACCATGACACGTCAACTCAGGGAGCTCGAGGAAGACGGGATCATCGGGCGAACCGTGTACCCGGAGGTCCCGCCTCGGGTCGAGTACGCACTGACCGAGTTGGGATTCAGCCTGGCACCAATCGTATCCATGATGGACTCCTGGGGGGCCGAGTATCAACACCGGGCCCAGGCACGGCGCTCGCCGATCACGTCCGACTGATCGACCGCAACGCCTACACACAGGGCGTTGGCACCCGACGTTTCGGTCAGGCTGTGGCCGATCGAGTTTCCGCGGGCCCGGCAAGCGCCACCGCGTAATCACGCATCGAACGCCGATACCTGGGAAGCGAATCGATGTGTGCCTCGATGGCGACGCGCAACGCCTCGTCCTTCCGACCCGCGCTGTGCAAAGCCAGTGCAAGCACCACCCGCGGCGCGGATCCGGTGGACTCGTGAACCGGAGCGCTCTGGAGCACGGCGATCGCCTCGTCAAAGCGCCCCAGGTTACGCAGCGTGGAGCCGTATTGAACGGCCAGTTGCGCGTGACGAGCATCGTCGAGACCAAGACCAAGGGCGCGCTCGTAGGCCGCGGCGGCCTCGGCTTCACAGCCCATCGAGTCGTACATTCCGGCAAGTTCGAACGCTGCACGACCGTCGCTGGACGGGCAATCCCGCGCCAACGCCTGCATCGCCGCCACGCCTTCCTCCCGGTCGAGCGATTCGAAGCGACCCCACAGCTCGGCCACCGCTGTTTCCCACTGAGCCAATGTTGTGTTCACGCCGACGATACTGTCATCCGGACAAGCTTGTGACGACCGAGAAAACGAAGCCTCGGCTTCCCATGGCCGCCGTTTCCTCAAGCCGACCGCAACCGGGCGTCATGGCGCCACCTCGGGCACAGCGCCAACCTTGCGAATTCGGTCGCGGCTACGAAACAGGCAATGCTCGCTTCCCCGCCGCCGCCCGTAACCTCTCAAGCGGCTCTGGTGGACGTCGATATACCGGCCTCCCGATCATAATTCGGGTTGCGCTACAGCGAGCCGAGGACCTCGCCCGGACACTCGCCTCGATCCCGTCACGGTCGACGTCAAAACACACCGGTGACGGCATGTGCCGTAGGCGAAACAAGCTCACCGGTAGACCGGGTGTACGCGGTGCCCTCAAGTGGGCACGGCTTTCGATCATGGAGTTCGATGTCCGCCGGCGGCTCATTTCCACCTTTCCGCAGTAGAGATCGACAGGGTGAAATCGCGATGCTCGATCCCGTGCCACGGACGACGGCGGATGAAAAAGGTTTGACGAGGTGAAGCCCGGGGCACTCTGGTCGTTCGATTTGCCCCAGAATTCGACGACCCGTTCGTCGCCCACGGACAACCGAAGGCACACACGGAAAGTACCGTCCGGAATGCACCGAGAACACGGCTCGGCACAATGGGGGGCCGACTTCGCAAACGGTGTTGTGGGAGCCCAAGACGACATCGTCCTTCTCATGGACAACGCGTGACGGACACGAAACCGACAACGCGCAGCGAGACCACCGTGACGAAGGGTGAGAACAATGTTGAACACGTCGCACACCGTCGGCATGATCGGACCGGTCCGGCAGCGTCTTTCATGAACAACCGAATCGAGCACTCCGGACAAACAGATGTCGAGGTAAGCGGAACCGAGTCCGTCCCAACCGGTGTGGAACAGTCTCGGCTGATCATCATCCGAGGCAACTCGGGTAGCGGAAAAACGACACTGGCGCACGCAATTCGAAAGGCCCGTCCCCGCGGTGTCGCGATCGTCGCACACGATGTTCTGCGCCGAGAGATTCTCCACGTTCGCGATCACCCGGGCGCATTGAGTGTGGCCTATAT
>DXGR01000085.1 GCA_019113825.1 Candidatus Stackebrandtia excrementipullorum
CGCATGGACGCCAACGCCTCCACACCCGCCTGTTCGATGGCCGCGAACGACTCCCGTGTCTTGTCGTGGTCGGAAGCCGGGATGTATTGCGCGGCTTGAGCTTGAACCACGATTCCGGTGACGTGGTGGGCGACGAAGTCGTGCAGGTCCCGTGCCAGTTCGATCCGTTCGGCCCGCTGCACTCCCGCCAGCGTCCGACGGCGTCGAACGTCGACGTTTCGCAAATAGAGTCCCCACAGCACCGCCACCGTCAAACCCATGAACGTGAAAATGACGAGAATGAGGACGCTGGTCACGGAATTGACGCCGGTCTGTCGCATCGGCATCAACAGCAACAGCGCGGCGACAAGGGTGCCGGAGGTGACCCTCCCCCACTGTGCGTCCCACAACCGCACGGTCCACAGCGTCAAGACCAGGAGTCCTCCCGCTTCGGCCAGCCACATCGTGGGGACCACCCAAGGCTGCTCCAGCCACGTCAGGGCCGTCACGAACAGGGACATCACACCCACAGGCAACGCCGCGACCGGCAACGTGTTGTAGCCGAACACGACGACGGCGATGGCCGATACGGCGGGAAGCGACGCCACCAGTCCGTACACCAGGTTTCCCGAGCCGAAGATCGTGACCAAGGTCAACGGGGTCAGCAGGAAAACCACGCCGGCCCGGATGAGGAGACCGCCGATGCGGTGAATGTGGTCGCTGGTGATCACCCCGTCAAGGTACGCCGCCCGGGACGGATATCGGCCGGATGACCGATGCCGTCGGTGCGTAACCCGTCGGCGGACCGATGTTGTGCGGAACCTTCGCCGGACACAGTGGTGTCATGAGTTTGATAACCACCATCGCCACCGTGTTCGGGGGTGTCGTCGGGGCGGCGTTCCTGCTGGCCGGCGGCATCGCAATTCCATTGTGGGAACAGTTGCAGACCCGGCCCGAGAAGAAGGGTGCCCAATCATGACCGAGGTTGTTTTGTCCGGTCGCGCCCTGACCAAATCGTTTGGCAACACCGTCGCCCTGGACGGGATCGACTTCACGATTACCCGCGGCGAGACCGTCGCCGTCATGGGCCCCAGCGGCTCAGGCAAATCCACGTTGCTCCACTGCCTCGCGGGCATCCTGCGACCCGATTCCGGCGAAGTCGACATCATGGGCCAACGCATCGACCAGATGTCCGAGGCCCAGCGCAGTCGACTACGACGAAGCCGCTTCGGGTTCCTGTTCCAGTTCGGGCAACTGCTTCCCGAGCTCACCGCCGAAGAAAACGTGGCCCTGCCGTTGATGCTCGACGACCTGCCGAAACAGGAGGCCCTCAACGCCGCCCGCGCCTGGTTCAAATCGCTGGGCATCGCCGGGCTGGAACGTCGCAGGCCCGGGGAACTATCCGGTGGACAGGCTCAACGGGTGGCGTTGGCGCGGGCGCTCGTCACCGGCCCGGTCGTCGTATTCGCCGACGAACCGACCGGCGCACTCGACCAGGCCGCCGGAGAAGACACCATGAAGACACTGGTCGAAGCGACCAAGGGACAGCGTTCCTGCCTCGTGGTGGTCACCCACGACCCGGCGGTGGCCGCACACTGCGACCGAACGATCGAGGTACGCGACGGACGGTCGAACCCCGACACGGTCACCACGGTGACGGTGGGTTCCCCATGATGCGAACCCACACGGTCCTCGGGCCGTACGAACGACTCGGTGAAACCTGGCACGAGCAGGTGAACGTACCGTCCACAACGACTCGACGGAAACAGTCAAAGGAGCGCACGCGATGAAGATCCTGCGTCTAGCGTGGATGCTCATGCGCGGCGGCGGTCGCCGCGCCATATTGGGGTCGGCTCTCACCTTCGCCGCAGTGACGGTGTCCACGGCCATGCTGATGTTCGCCATCGCGGGGAACTTCGCGTTCGCCGAACGCGCCGAACGCAGTGCCTGGCTGACACCCGTGGCAGCCGAAGGCACCCCCACCGCCATACAAAGCATCGAATACGACGCCGCCGACAACCAACCGATCACCATCGTGCGGCTCGCCGCGTTGAGCGACAACCCACCGACCCCACCGGGCATGCCCACCTTCCCCGAACCGGGCCAGGTGTGGGTGTCCGACGCGTTGGCCGAACTCATGGACGAGCTGCCCTCATGGCGACTGGCCGACCGCTACGGCCAACCCGACGGCCGACTCGGTGCCGACGGTGTCATCCACGACGGCGCGTTGATCGCCGTGATCGGCACAACCGTGGACGATCCGCTGCTGACCTACAACAAGGGGCAAGAGGAATTCGTGCCGGTCGCGGCCATCGACGGCTTCAACGACTCGGGGTCCACCGAGAATTACGTCTTGTACAGGATGCTCATGGTGGTGGCGACGGTGTTGATGGCCGTACCACTGCTGGTGTTCGGCGGGGCTGCGGCCCGGTTGACGGTCGCGCGACGGGACCAACGGCTGGCGACACTACGGCTGGTCGGTGCCACACCAGGCCAGGTGGGGTGGCTGACCGCAGCCGAAGCCATGGCGACAGCGGCGTTGGGCGCCGTCACCGGTATCGCCCTATACACGCTTCTGATCCCCCTACTCAGCCTCATTCCCATCGACGGATCCGGGTGGCGCTGGACGGACCTATGGCCACAATGGTGGGCGTTGGCCGCCGTCGTCGTCGCCGTCCCGTTGCTCGTCGGCGTATCCGCCGTCATCGGACTTCGCCGCGTCGTAGTCAGTCCATTGGGTGTGGCCAAACGCGAGACGCCACCGGGCATGCGAGCGATACGCCTACTCATGTTGATCGGACCGGCCGCCGCCTTCATCATCATGGCGCCGCGGTTCATCGACTGGGACGCAACCGGAACAGTCGTCATGATCGTCCTGTTGGCCGGTACCTTCGCGGCCGTCAACCTGGTCGGCCCATGGGTCGTGTGGCTATTGGGCAGGCTGACCGTCGCGATATCGAAGAAGGCGTCCGGCATGCTGGCGGGGCGGCGGCTCATGGACGACCCGCGGTCCGCGTGGCGAACCGTCGCCGGCATCGCGTTGGTCGGTTTCATCGCGGGCTTCGTCGGTCTGCTCGCTCCGCAGGAAACCGACAGCGACGTCGCGACCCTCCAAGCCATCGTGGACAACGAACAGGCCGATGCCGTAGCAGCTCAAGCCGAAGCCGACCTGGACCTGCTTTCGCTGGGGGAGGACCAACACGGCGACACCATGGTGATGTACTTCACCGCCGCGGGTTCGTCGGTGGCCTTCGACGAGTTCCGCAGCAAGGTGGCACGGTTGTCGCCGGGCAGCGTCGTCGCCGGTTCATCAGCACCCGACCCGGTAGTGGCCGACGTCAACACCGGTGTCCTCACCGTACTGGGCGTCTCGATGCTGATCGCCATGGTCAGCTCCGCAGTGGCGGGCATGTCGTCGGTCCTGGACCGTCGACAGGTGTACTCACTGATGCACCTGGCCGGGACACCCAAGAACGTATTGAACGCGGCGCGACGCAGGGAAACGCAGATCCCGCTACTGGTCATGGGCGGCGGTTCCATCGGATTCGGTGTGCTCCTTGCCCTGCCGTTGGCGAGCGCAGGCGGCTTCGCGACCATCCCGTTGCCGTTGCTCATCACGGTTGTCACCGGTCTTTTGGGAGTGACGCTGGCAAGCGCCGTCAGCAGACCGCTGTTGACCGCGGTCATGCGCGACGTCACACCACGCCCGGACTAGCAACGCGAGGAGGGGAGGTGTGGGGCGGGCCGTTGGCCCGCCCCACACCCACGACCGCCGCCACCGCCCTCACCTGGACAACCTTTCGGTGAAAACGGCCACAGTGTCCCACTCCCCCGCCGATGTTTAAGTACTGTAAAGCCCGATGCCCCTTACCTCCGCCTCCGATTTCTCGTTGCGTTCGGTCGCACCGACGATCTTCGTTCCCGCAGCCCTGTTCGGGATCGGCTCGGGCGCCATCGCCCCGATCATCGTGCTGACCGCTCGAGACCTTGGGGCATCCATCGGCCTGGCCAGCCTCATCGTGGCGCTCACCGGCATCGGCCAACTCATCGGCGACCTACCGGCCGGAGCGTTCGCGGGCAGGGTCGGCGAACGGAAGGCAATGCTGGCCGCCGTCGTCCTCATCACCGCCGCCCTGATCGGCTGCATCACCGCCACCGAAGTGTGGATGCTCGGTGTATCGATCGCGATCCTGGGTATGGCCGGCGCCGTGTGGGGCATCGCCCGACACAGTTACCTGACCGAAGTCGTGCCGTATCACAAACGGGCTCGAGCCATGTCCACTCTCGGCGGCTGCCACCGCATCGGCATGTTCATCGGACCGTTCATCGGTGCAGGCGTCATGCACTGGTGGGGCACCACCGGCCCATTCTGGATACACCTGGGTACGGCGTTGGCCGCAGGCACCCTCGTCGCAGTCCTACGCGATCCCGCCGCGAACAACCCACGAGTCCGTGAATCCGGCAGCGCCACCGAAACGTTCCAGGTGCTCCGACAGAACCTACCGGTATTTCGCACCCTCGGCACCGGCGCCATGCTGGTGGGCGCAGTCCGTGCGTCACGGCAGGTCGTCATTCCCCTGTGGGCCGAACAAATCGGCTTGGACTCGGCTACGACGAGCCTCATCTTCGGTTTGGCCGGGGCCGTCGACATGCTGTTGTTCTACCCAGCGGGCAAAGCCATGGACCGGTTCGGTCGCGCCTTCGTCGCCATACCGTGCATGACCGTCATGGGTGTATCACTCCTGTTGTTGCCGTTGACGTCCAACGGCTGGACCCTGCTGGCGGTGGCGCTGCTCATGGGCTTCGGCAACGGCATGGGCAGCGGCATCATCATGACGTTGGGCGCCGACGCGTCGCCGACCGTCGGACGTTCGGCGTTCCTGGGCGGATGGCGATTGTGCGCCGACCTCGGCAACGCCTCCGGCCCCGTCCTGATCAGCGCCATCACCGTCGCCACCGCTCTGGGACCGGCCATCGCCGCCATGGGCGTGGTCGGGTTCCTCGGCGCGGGCGCCCTCGCTCGATGGATCCCACAACCCGACCGGCGGTAACCCGTGGCACCGCACCCGAGGTCACGGACGTCGACCCGCCCTCAGCAACGGCTCGGCGTCATGTCACAGACCTCGACGTCGACACGGTCCACAATGTCGGAATATATTTGCGGAAAGTACTCATCGGTCACCCACTCCAACAGCTCCGGGCTCGTGAACGGGTAAACGGCCATCGCGTCGGCACTACCACCCGGGTACAGGTCCGGGTGCCGTTCGAAAGCGGCACGCCCGGGATCGTGCCGCACATCCAACGAGAACTTCAGGTACCAGTGCTCGTACCGGGCCAGCACAAAAATATCGAAACGCGACTCACGGTTACCACTGAAGACGTAACTTTCGTCCCAGTCACCGTCCAGCGACCCCTCCTGAACATCGGTACGTTCAATGTCGCTGCTGTTCATCTGGTCCCACGCCGATCGATAGTCGGCGGCCGCCTCGTCCTCGGAAAGCATCGTGGTGAGGGACAACGAGACGACGGCCTCACCGGTGGTCTCGATCGTACTGGTGCCCAGGTCGTTCACGAACGTCGCCAGGTCCAGGGTCGCCTGACACGACGGCCGTTCCATAGCGGATGGATCACTGTCGCTGAGACCGTATTCGCCCGTCCCGACCGCGCCCAGGAAATCCTGTAGCGGAACAAGATCGTCGAACACGTCGCAGCCTCGCCAACCGGACATGACGATGTGGGCGTCACCATGCCCACCGACATCGCCGTCCCCGGCGGCGGCACCAGGTGACCCCGTAGACCCGTCGGATCCACAACCGGCCAACAAAACGACGGCAACGCCCCACACCACCAGGCTTCGAGAACGCAACATGCTTACCCTTCCGCGAGAAATCCGAGAAAGCGTACGTTCACCGACGGCCGTGTACCTGTAGCCGACCTTGAGCCGCGACCACGGTGCGGCCCGGCCACCAACCCGGGCCGCACCAAACAGGTCAGAAGTCCTCGTCGAGATCGACCTTTCCGTCGACGGCCACCTGATAGGCGGTGGGGCGACGCTCGAAAAAGTTCGTCAACTCCTGAACATCCTGCAACGCCATGAACCCGAACGGATTCTGCGAACCGTATCGAACGGGCATACCCAGCCGGACCAGCCGCTGATCGGCCACATACTCCAAGTAGGACTTCATATCGGGGACGGTCATACCCGGCATCCCCTCACCGATCAAGTCTTCCGCGAACTGCAGTTCACACGCCACCGCCTCCTCCATCATGCGGGTGACGGACTCGGCCAGCTCATCGTCGAACAACTCCGGCTCCTCGTCACGCACAACGTCCACAACACTGAACGCAAAGTTCATGTGGCACGACTCGTCACGGAAAACCCAGTTGGTACCGGTCGCCAACCCGTCCAACAGGCCACGCGACCGCAACCAGTAAACATAGGCGAACGCACCGTAAAAGAACAGCCCCTCGATACACGCGGCGAAACACATCAGATTCAGCAGAAACGCCCGACGATCCTCCCGAGTGCGCAGCTCGTCCAAGCCCTCGATCGAGTCGATCCACCTGAAACAAAAGTCCGCCTTCTCCTTAATCGACGGAATGTGCTCGACCGCAGCGAACGCCTTGACCCGATCCTCCGGATCGGGCAGATAGGTGTCCAACAGGGTCAAATAAAACTGGACGTGCACGGCCTCCTCGAACAACTGCCGCGACAGGTACAACCTGCCTTCCGGCGAGTTCACGTGCTTGTACAGGTTCAACACCAGGTTGTTCGCCACAATCGTGTCACCGGTGGCGAAGAACGCCACAAGCCGATTGATCAGGTGACGCTCGCCTTCGGTGAACCCGGCCAGGTCCGCCAGGTCCGACGCCAGATCAACCTCTTCCACGGTCCAGGTGTTACGAATCGCGGCCTGATACTGCTCGTAAAAGTCCGGGTACTTCATCGGACGCAGCGTCAGGTTCATTCCGGGATCGAGCAATGTCATTGGCATGCCTCACAGGTCTCGGGGTTTTCCAGGGAGCAGGCGACCGACTCCGCCGGTGGAGCCGACGTGGTCACCGTCGTCTGATTGATCCGCGTCGCAGGCCGCGAACGCAGGTAATACGTCGTCTTCAAACCACTGCGCCACGCGTACGCATACATCGAGGACAGTTTCCCGATGGTCGGAGCCGCCATGAACAGATTCAGAGACTGACTCTGATCGATAAACGGTGTCCGTGCCGCCGCCAGATCGATAATGGCTCGCTGCGGCAGCTCCCACGCCGTGCGATACCGCCGCCGAACATCATCGGGAACCGCGGCCATGTCGGCGACGGAGCCTTCGGCACGCACGATCTCCTGACGCATCTCCTCGCTCCACAATCCACGCTCCTTCAGCTCCGCCACCAGATAGCGATTGACCTGAATGAACTCCCCGGACAAGGTTTCGCGCTTGAAAACGTTCGTGACGACAGGCTCGGTGCATTCGGCGCACCCCGCGATGGCGGCAATCGTGGCCGTCGGCGCAATCGCAATCATCAACGAATTACGCAAACCATGTTCCGCAACCAACCCCCGCACCCGTTCCCACTCCTCCGGTTGCGAAACATCCGCATCAGGCCAGTGGTCCACGTGCAAAACCCCCAGCGCGGCACGAGTGTCCTCAAACGCCGGATGCACCCCCAGACGTTCAGCCTGCCTCGCCGACGTCTCATACGCCGCCAACGCGATCTGTTCACTGATCCGCGTCGACAACTTTTTCGCCTCCGGCGAGTCGAACGCCAACCCCAGCACAAAAAACACATCGGCCAGACCCATAAGCCCCAAACCGATCGGCCGCCACTTCCGGTTCGCCTTCTCCGCCTCCGGAGTCGGGTAATACGACAAATCGATCGTGCGATCAAGGAAGACCACCGCGGTCCGGACGGTCTCGGCGAGCCCGTCGAAATCGAAACCGTCCTTCGTGACGTGCGCCGACAAATTGACCGAACCGAGGTTGCACACGGCGGTCTCGGAGTCGCTGGTGACCTCGAGGATCTCGGTGCACAGGTTCGACAGGTGGATGACGTTGCCGGGCTTGGCCGTCTGGTTGCCGGTGCGGTTGGCGACGTCGGAGAACGTCATCCACCCGTTGCCGGTCTGCGCCAGTGTTCGCATCATGCGTCCGTACAGTTCACGCGCGGCGACGGTGCGTTGAGCTTTCCCCGCGGCCTCGGCCGCCCGGTAGTGCCGGTCGAACTCTTCGCCGTAGGTGTCGGCCAGTTCCGGCACGTCCTTGGGGTCGAAGAGCGACCACTGCCCGTCGGATTCCACTCGGCGCATGAACTCGTCGGGCACCCAGTTGGCGAGGTTCAGGTTGTGGGTGCGACGGTCGTGGGACCCGGTGTTGTCACGCAGCTCGAGGAACTCCTCGATGTCGGCGTGCCATGTCGCCAGGTACACGCAGGCCGCGCCTTTGCGTCGTCCGCCCTGGTTCACTGCGGCGACACTGGAGTCGAGCGTGCGAAGCCACGGGACGATGCCGTTGGAGTGGCCGTTGGTGCCCCGGATGAGGGAACCGCGGCTGCGCACCTTCGACCACGAGATGCCGATACCGCCGGCGTACTTCGACAGACGCGCCACCTGGCTGTACCGCTCGTAAATGGATTCGAGCTCATCTCGTGGGGAGTCCAACAGGAAACACGACGACAGTTGCGCGCGCCGCGTTCCGGCGTTGAACAGTGTCGGTGAACTCGGTAGGTACGACAGGGTGCTCAGCAGCCGGTAAAGGCGTGACACGTCGTCGACGGACTCGGACAGTCCGCACGCCACCCGCATGAAAAAGTGTTGCGGCGTCTCCAAGACGGCGCGATTTTCGGGGTGCCGCAACAGGTACCGGTCGTACACGGTACGCAAACCGAAGTACTCGAACCGGTCGTCGGCCTCCTCGTCGACCAGCAGGTTCAGGGCCGTGGCGTTTTCGGTCACGAACTCCACCAATTCGTCGGCGAGCAGTCCCTCCCGGTGCGACACCGACACCGACGAGACGAAGTCGACGGCGCCTTCGCCCGCCGCCTCGGCCGCGATATGGCTGCTCAACAGGCGGGCGGCGAGTTTGCTGTAGGCGGGTTCACGGACGACCAGGGACGCGGCGATCTCCATCGCCCGTTCACGCAGCTGCGCCTCCTGTGCTCCCGGCCAGACACCGGCCACGAGCGGTTCCGTGACAAGGGCGGCATCGACGTCCACGATTCCCGCGGCGAGTCGGTGGACCTGCTGTGCGACGAGGTCGACTGTTGTCGATGGCATTGTCGACGTGCTCACGATGTATCCCCTCATGCGAGCGCCACAACGTGCTGCGGGCACGCGGGCGCGACGGATTTCGTAGACCAAACCCCAAGATCGCCGGCTTTCGCGATCGGCTCGAGAGAGCATACATGTTGTGGTCGGCGATCTACAGGACCCCAAGGTATTGAGAAATTGGCCGGTCTTAGCCGTCTTGAGCTGCCCACCGACACCCCGAGCCGCGGCCCCTCACATAAACAACCGAGTCACCGACACCACGGATGCGGACCAAGCCCGAATCGATGCTTTCGTCACAGCCGACCCCACCCAAGGCCGCCCGGTTTGCGCTGGTAACCTCGTTTCGTCGCATGCCCCCTTAGCTCAGGGGATAGAGCACCGCCCTCCGGAGGCGGGAGCGCAGGTTCGAATCCTGCAGGGGGCGCCAAACGTTTACGCAGGCAAATGCATGCCTTCATTCGGTAAGTGCCAGCCTAACGACGACGCCACGCTCGCACGTTACTGAAGCCGAGCCGAGGTTCTCGAGTCGCGTTGCGGTCACAATGACGTAAACATATATTTCCCAGCCTTGGCGGTTCGCTGTCGACACAGCCAGCACCGGCTGGTCCGCGTAGGCAATGAGCCTTTGTCATCTTGATTTTTGTTCGTGGTGGTTCAGGACTGCGATGGCGCGGATGAGGCTTGCGGTGCGGTGTGTGGAGCAGCGGAGTTTGCGTAGGATGCGCCACTTCTTGAGTTGGGCGAAG
>DXGR01000086.1 GCA_019113825.1 Candidatus Stackebrandtia excrementipullorum
ATCCAGCTCGTCGCACACCAGCAGCGAACCGGTTTTCAACGTCGACATGACCGGGCCGATCAGATTGAACCACGTGCGAGTTCCCTGCGACTCCTGCTCGAAATCCAACGGAACGCTCATGCTGTCGGAGAAACGTCCTCCATCCCCGGCAACCCCGTCCACTCGCGGAGCCGACGCAAACCGTCACCGAGGAGGTAGGACACCACAACCGGGTACGACGCGGTCGCGCCGGTTCTGGACAGGCCCCTACATGGACGCCGGCCCCCGTCGGTCGGGTCGTTACAACCGTTGCTCGGTGACGTCCTCGACCTCGCCGCGCGGCACCCAGATCTGGTAGACACCGATGTCGTACGGCTCCAGACCCAGCCGGTTCGCAACCGTCGCGTCACCGCCGGTGTACTCGAGGCGCAGCCAGTTACCGAAGTCTCCAAGCGCAATGAACGGTTCGTCGCGCCACCGGCACATGGTGCGTACGTAGCGAAAGTCCTCGAGTTCGGCGAACAGGACCCCGCGACGGTAACGACCGTCGGCGACCTCGACGAACCCCTCACCCGGTTCCGGCGAATACAACCGGACGTGTGCGCCGTCGGGGCTCGCGTCGTATTCGACGCCACGCCACCGGGCGACATAACCGTCACGCATGCTGTTGCTCCTGTCGATACGCGTTCTCGTAGGAGTCACCGTCGGACCGCCCGCTCGATGTCATCCACTCACGACGGTCTGCGTCGTAGACGGCCACCTCGACACTCGAGCCGTCCGCGAAAATGCGCCACAGCGCCGCGCCGTGCGGCAACCGAACACTGTCGACCTTGTACTCGGCGATCCGACGGCCGTCGGGATCCGGCGCGTAACCGTCGCCCCTAAACGGCTCGGCCTCCACGACCCAGCCGCCCTGTACCGACCGTGCGCTACCGGGGTCGTTACCGCCGAAGGCCTGTCGGTACAGCTCGGTGCGGTGCCCCATCCACCGTAGAACGTGCACGGACTCGTCGGCCGACGAGAAGCCACCGCCATCGCGCAACAGCCCCAGGGCCCAGTAGAGCTGGTGCGGAGTGATCAGGCCCTGAACGTCGTCCAACAAATGGACGAAACCACCCACACGGTCGTAACCACGCTCCAGAACCAACGACACTTGGTGGTGAGGCAGAACCTTCTGCATCATCTGCGGCGCAACGACTTCAGGTTCCGGTGTGGGCGCGGCCGCCGGAGCGGGCGGCGCCTCGCGGTCCTCCATGGCATACGCCGCCTCGATCAACCCCTTGGTTTGAGCCCAGGTCACCAGAGTCTCTACCTGAGGTCCGGGCATGTTCGCACCGACCTCGGTGCCCGGGTTGACGTACAGCGAGTATTCGAGGCCCGGCCAATGTTCGGCGACACGGGCGAAGGTCGTGCGGATGAAGGGTCGATCACCGTATCGAGCGGCGAGCCTCACCTGAGTCGTAAAAGCAGTGGCACTGTAGGCGCCGTCGATGAGATCGGTGTACCACCGGAAACCGGGATCACCCGGACGTGCGCTCTGCGGAGACCCTTCGGCAACCGGCAGATACGCCCACGCCTGCATGAGAACACCGAGGAAGGTCTCGGTGTCGCCGACGGAGGCGGCGTGCGCCAGCCGGTCTTCGACTTCGGACTCCGTCAAACCGACGGATCTGGTCAACGGCGGCGGATCCGCCGACGATGCGGCCGGAACACCCGACGAACCACCAAAATCCTGCGAGGCCGACTCACGACGCGGCATATCGGACCCGAAACCCGACGAACCACCGAAACCCTGCGAGGCCGGCTCACGACGCGGCATATCGGAGGTCGAAGAGCTCTCGGACTGGCTTTGGTGGGCGGCTCGTGAGGGCAGACCGCCCGGTCCCGTGGGAGTCGTGGGCGGTGGCGCCGGCGGCGGGCTTCCCCACAACGAGCCGGATTCCAAACCGGGTGAGTCACCCCATGTCGAACCGGACGACGCCGTCGGAGCAGCGGACAGGCCGGATTGCGGCCATGCAGGGTCGTCCATGGGCACACCGGCCCCGGACTCGTGCGAGGTCGGCTCCATCCCCTGATCGGGCAGCGACGTGTTCCCGGCTGCGATCTGCCCGACGAACCAGGCCGGAAGATAGCCCTCGATCGGCAGGCCGGGGTTTACCGCCAGCCACCATTCGTCGTCGGGCCAACCGTCGGCGAGAACCGTGAAGCGCACCGAACGGTACGGTCCGGCGTGAATGCGAAGGCAGGCACGCAACGCGAACTCGGATGTGAATGCCAGGACGTGCGTGCGGTCTTGAGTGGACCAGGTCGCCCAGCTACCCGAGCTTCCCGGGGTGCTGATGCCGTCCCCGGAAACCGGCAGCAACAGTTCCTGCCGCGACAGCAGGCGAAAGTATTCCTCCCGAGCCCCGGCACGCAACGCTTCGCGCATTTGCTGCTCGATGTCGGTGGCGGGCTCCCACATCGGCGTACACGACCTTTCTCACGGACCCCCCATGACAAATCTGGTCAATCGAACGGTAACGCGTCCAAACGGTTACCGGGTCGGCGGATCCGACTAGATAACAGCTTGGACACATTCATCGACTGTCCGTGACAGGTACGTCGTGCCCGCGGTGAAATCCATCCACCGGATTCGATCTCCTCAACGGAGGGTCTCGACGTCCGGCGGCCAACGGGCGCGCCGTCAACCGTGTACACCGTCGCGATGGGGGATACCACCACGCGTACACGGCCGATGATCACTGCCAGACAAACCGTATCGACACACCGGGCCGCTGACAAGGCATCACCGAACAGTAACTACGGCCAAACGTCCGACCGTTCGCCGGTGCACGGTCACGTGCGCTGCGACACTCGGGGTTAAAGCTCGTCCGTCGACATACCGACGGAACGTCCGCATCCTGACGCGCCGCTCGTTGCCACGCCCACACCGGCGCCGAGTTCGTTCACCCGGCGGTCGTCGGTGACGGACGAGGAGGTGGCGGCCTCTCACACCGGCCTCTCCCGCGGTACGACGTAACCTTGGTCCTGTGAGTTCTCATGGGGTTGCGTCGGGTGAAAACCCCGGCGGAGGCGGCAGGCCCGACGAGTCGGCATTGGCCTTGACGAGACGTGCTCGAAAGATGGCGCGCATTCTCGCTCAAACCCACCCCGATGCCGAGTGCGAGCTCGATTTCACGACACCGTTCGAACTGGCGGTCGCGACGATCCTGTCGGCACAGTGCACCGATGTGCGAGTCAATCAAACGACGCCGGTGCTGTTCGCGCGCTACGGCACACCCGAGTCCATGGCCGGTGCCGACCGCACCGAACTCGAAGAGTTGATCCGCCCAACCGGGTTTTTCCGCAACAAGACAACGTCGCTTTTGGGGCTGTCGCACCGGTTGGCGACCGAGTACGACGGGGAACTTCCCCGCACTCTGGAGGAGCTGGTAAAACTGCCCGGCATCGGCCGCAAGACGGCGAACGTGATCCTCGGTAACGCGTTCGGAGTCCCCGGGGTCACCGTCGACACGCACATGTCACGACTGGTCAGGCGGTTCGGCTGGACCGACCACACCGACCCGGTCAAGATCGAGCAGGTCGTCAATCGATTGATTCCCCGCAAGGATTGGACGATGTTCTCCCACGAGGTGATCTTTCACGGACGGCGGGTGTGCCATGCGCGCAAGCCGGCGTGTGGTGCGTGCACGTTGGCGCGACTGTGTCCCTCCTTCGGCTCCGGGCCGGTCGATCCGACTGCTGCCGCGCGATTGCTGAAGGGGCCCCGAACCGCCGAGCTCGCCGCGGCCGCGGGAGTCGCGCTGTGAGAAGGGCATGTGCGGCCGTACTGGCCGTGTCACTGCTGGCTGCCTGCGCGAGCGACACTGCGGAAGAGGCGTCGCAGCCGGAACCGCAGTGGCATGTCGACTGCGAGGACCTGGCCGGCGGCCGGGCCGGTGACGACTTCGGCGACATGACCTTGCCGTGCCTGGTGGGCGACACCGCGGTCGCTGTGGGGCCGGTCGAGGGGCGGCCCATGGTGATTTCTCTGTGGGCGTCGTGGTGCGGTCCCTGCGTCACCGAGGCTCCCGAGGTGCAGCGGTTTCACGAACTGATCGAGGAGCACGTCGATGTGGTCGGCGTGAACACGCAGGACACGAGAGAGCATGCCCTCCACTTCGCCGAGCACTTCGAATGGACCTTCCCGTCCCTCGTCGACGAACGGGGGGAAGTCCTGCGTACGCAGGGATTGACCGCGCTCCCCGCGATTCTTTTCGTCGACGAGGACGGGGTGACCGTGGAGACGTTGACCGCAGCGGATGTGACGACCGACGACCTGTTGGCCGAAGCCGAAGAACACTTTGGTGTGATTCTGTGAAGCGTTATCTCACTTCGACAGCTCTTCCCGACTGGTGGGATCCGTTGGCCGAGCGGGCCGCCCGGGTCAAAGGCCGGGAGATCACTCGTTTTCTGCCGCCCAAAGACGGTGACGCCACCCCGTCGGCGGTGTTGGTTCTGCTCGCCGAGGGCGGTGACGGGCCCGATGTTCTTCTCATGCAGCGGGCCGCGAACCTACGGCATCACGCGGGCCAACCGAGCTTCCCCGGAGGCGTGACCGAACCCGAGGACGCCGATCCGATCGCCACGGCGCTGAGAGAGGCCAATGAGGAGGTGGGGCTCGATCCCACCAGTGTCACCGTCGTGACGACGCTTCCCGACCTATGGATCAACGTCACGAACTATCAGGTGACACCGGTCCTGGCCTGGTGGCACGCGGCGCACCCGATTCTCTCGATCGATCCCGGCGAGGTCGCGGCAGTGGTGCGGACACCGTTGCGGGAGTTGGCAGACCCGCGACGTCGTGTCCGCGCACGACACTCCAGCGGCTACATAGGACCGGGCTTCGACCTGGACGGCATGGTGGTGTGGGGTTTCACAGCGGGCGTGTTGTCGACGATTCTGCGGCTCGGCGGCTGGGAACAGCCGTGGGAGCCCGGCAGACTGCACGATCTGGAGTAGAACACCCGCCGGGCACAATGGTGGTGGGCACCGAACGGTGTCGACGGTTCGCGGCCATCGTCGTGACGCCGTCCACGTGTGGGAATGGGAAGGAGCCGGATGCACGGTGGCATCGTCGTCGACATCGTCATCATCCTGCTTGCCCTGTTGTTCGCGATCAACGGACACCGGCAGGGTTTCATCGTCGGCGCACTGACGTTTGCAGGGTTTTTCGGCGGTGCGCTGCTGGGCGTCAGGCTGGCCCCCGTGGTCGTGGAACTGTCGCAGGAACCACTGGCTCGAGTGATCCTCGCTCTGACGACCGTGTTCGGTGCCGCGTTGTTGGGACAGTGGCTGGCCTCGGCCTTGGGGATGCGACTGCGCACACGCATCACCCGGCGCGGCGCGCAGCGGTTGGACGAGGCGGGCGGAGCCCTCGTGTCGATCGTCGCCGTCCTACTCGTGGCGTGGATGGTCGCGGCGCCCCTGGCGTCGTCGGCGCTACCCGGGGTGGCAGCCGCGGTCCGCAACAGTGCGATCGTCGGGGCCGTCGACGAAACGATGCCCGGTCCCGTCCGCGGAATTTACGAGGCCCTACGGGATTCGGTGAACACGAACGGGTTCCCAGAGGTTTTCGCCGGACTGGACCCCACCGAGGCGATACCGGTCGAACCGCCCGATCCGGAGTTGGCGGCCTCGGCCGTGGTTCAACGGTCTCAGGTGTCGGTGCTGAAGGTGTCCGGCGACGCCGCGCAGTGCGACCGGCACATCGAAGGTTCCGGTTTCGTGTACGACCAAGAGTTGGTCATGACCAATGCCCACGTCGTGGCGGGTACCGAATCGGTCTGGGTGTCGGTCGACGGCGGTCGGCTCGACGCCCACGTCGTCGTCTACGACCCGCAGCGTGATCTGGCCGTCCTGTGGGTTCCGGGCTTGACCGCGCCGCCGCTTCCCGTTACCGACACGCCTGCGCAGCCCGGCGAAAACACCATCGTGCTCGGTTATCCGCAAGGTGGCCCCTATACGGCGACACCGTCCCGTGTTCGTGAAGACCGCTCCGTAACCGGCCCCAACATCTACAACAACGCCGACGTTACTCGGCAGGTGTACTCGCTACGCGCGCATGTGATCAGCGGAAACTCGGGGGGCCCCCTGCTGTCGGAGAACGGCGACGTTTACGGCGTCATATTCGCCGCCGCCGTCGACGACGACGAAACCGGTTACGCCCTGACCATGTCCGAGGTGTTTCCCGTGATGGACCAGGGACGTGGTGCAACCTCGGCGGTCAGCACTCAAGGCTGTTCCTGACCCGGGACCGAACCCGCGGCCAGGCTGCGTCGGATGGCGGCGACGTCGTCGCGGACGTCGAATCGGGCTGCGGCCGCTTCGAGGCGCAATCGGGCGCTCATGAGGAAAAGGAGGCACAGGGCCGGACCGAGAACGATCGCCAACCAGCCGAGCGGGTCACCTTCCACGACGGTCAACGTCCCCATGAGTACCGCGGCCAGGGCGATCAGCGCGGATACGACGAGATTGACCGCGTAACAGGCCCCGATGAGCCTGCGCCCGGCGTACCCGGTGACACCGGCGTCGCCCAACGCCGTGAGCACGCCCAGCCTGTCGGGCACGGGGTCGGGTCGGGCACTCATGGCGTTCCTTTCAACAGACGCGGCCTTGCACGCGAACCGGTCGCACCGCCCGAGGATACGCGTCACCGGGCCTATCGACGTCAACACGTGCTCACTCCCGCAACGTGATGCAATTCTCGTGGTCTTCGTTGACGTGTCGGGGATAATGTCTACCCGACAGACGTTCGTAACGGCTGTTACGGCGATTGCGGCGAATTGAAGCAGGTGGGAGCGTCCACACCTGACTGAAACAAATCTTTCGGGCCACTGCCCTAAAGATCGCGGGATGGGCATACACTCAATGCTGCGCGTGGTGTGTGCGCTATTAGGAGGTGCAGGGATGGACGAAATACTGACTCGCGCGGGATTGTTCCAAGGCGTGAACCCCGAGGCGGTCCAAGCGCTGTCCAAAGAACTCGAGCACATCGAGATCAAAAAAGGGCAGACGGTCTTCACTGAAAGTGAGCCCGGGGACAGCCTTTACATCGTGTTGACCGGCAAGGTGAAGCTCGGGCGACGTTCCGCCGACGGACGGCAGAACCTCCTGGCCGTCATGGGCCCGTCCGACATGTTCGGTGAACTCTCCCTGTTCGATCCCGGCCCGCGTACCGCGACGGCCACCGCCCTCACCGACGTCCGGCTGGCACGCCTGGGTAAGGCGTCGCTGCGTCCCTGGTTGACCGACCGCCCCGAAATCGCCGAACAGCTTCTGCGTGTGATCGCGCGACGTCTGCGTCGCACCAACGATCTGATGGCAGACCTCATCTTCACCGACGTCCCCGGCCGTGTCGCCAAGTCGCTGCTGCAGATGGCCAGCCGCTTCGGCACCCGTGACGGCGGGGTCCTGCGGGTCACTCACGACCTGACGCAGGAAGAGTTGGCCCAGCTTGTCGGAGCATCCCGAGAGACCGTCAACAAGGCACTGGCGGACTTCGCCGGCCGTGGCTGGCTGCGTCTGGACGGCAAGAGCGTGATCATCCTCGACCCGGAACGGCTTGCTCGACGCGCCCGCGTCTGAAAACCGCACACCACGAGAGCTCACCGGCCGTCGGATTTCTCCGGCGGCCGGTTTCGTCGTCTCACAATGCGAAGCGGTCCCGCGCGCGACGTGACGGGCTGGACACCACCCTCACCGACCGGTCGACCCGGCGACGACCGCGGTTTGAGGCCGCTTAAGCGGATCACCGTTCCGGGTGAAAAGGTGGGTTCCCTCCACCGCCCGTCGGCGAGTCCGATCGGTGGCGAGACAGTCGCCGACTACTTGCGACGACGCGAAGGTTTGATCGCCGGGGTAGCCGTCACCGGTCAGCCGAAGGTCGCTCCGGTTGTGGTATCTCCGCTCTTCAACCGGGCCACGCACATAAAGGCGTTGTCTCCGCCTTCCTCGAACTCGGCCGGGTCCGGCGGCAGGACGTCGGACTGCCAGTCGGACACGGAGTTACCGAACCGGCCGGCCAAGGGGCCTTCGCTCAACGGCGCCAAGCACGTGGCACGCACCAGGTCGTCCTTGCGTACCTGACCGTAGGTGGGTACCGAGACATCGTCGGACAGATCGCCCATCGCGTAGGCCTCCCACAGATGCGGCTCGGCGCAGTCGACGGGTTCGGCCGCCGCGAGATCGTCACCGTCGACGAGGTCACCGTTGAAACAACGCGGTTCAGGCAGGCATTGAAGACCGAAGTCCTCCATCGCGCACGTCGCCGCCACCGTGGTGTCTTCGGCCGTGGGGGCTGCGGTTTCGTCGTCACCGCTGATCAGCATGATGCCACCGGTCACGGCCGCGATGATGATCGCAATCGCGATGCCTCCGACGAGGAGAAGCTGGGCGAGACCACCACCGTCCTTCCCACCGCGTTCGGCGATTCGTCGTTCACGTCGCGTCTGCTTCGGCCCGGCGGGCACGGGTAGACGATCATTGGCATCGGGCCGCAGAACGAGCGCCTGGGACGGTTCCGCACCGCCCCAGGCAGGTCGTTGCGGTCGGGGCGACGGGGAGGGGCGGCGGGAAACATCCTGCGCCCACTCCGTGGGCTGTTCCTGTGGTCTCGGCTGTTCCGGCACGGCCGGAGCGGCGCCGGTGTGCTCCTGGGAGACGACCGGCAACGCCGTGGTCGCGGACGCCACCGGGACGCTCTCCAGCATGTCGCGGAACTGCAGGGCGGACGGGCGACCGGCCGGGTTGTTGGTCATCGCCGCGCGCAGCATCCCGAGCAGGACCTGCGACACTCCGGGGATGTCACCGACCGGTTCGCCGAACAACGCCATGACGTCGTCGAGTTCGAGTTCGCGATCGTCGGCGGGGAAGCGTGGGGGCCTACCGCTCAGCAGGGCATACAGCGTCGCCGCGAGTGAGTAGACGTCGCCGGCCTCCCCCGAAGGACGCAGGTGAAAAGTCTCCAACGGCGCATAAGCGGGAGTCATCGCCGCGCGCACGACAGTGCCCGACGTCGTCGCCTCGTTGCGGGAATCCATGAGGGAGGCGACACCGAAATCGGCCAGCACCGGCTCCGAACGGTGGTCTATCAGGAGGTTCGCCGGCTTGATGTCACGGTGAAGAACACGGTTCTGGTGAGCCAGGGCCAATGCGTCGGCGATGCGAATGCCGATCTGCTGCACCTCGCCTGGAGACATGGCGCCGTGATGGGCCAACTGGTCGGCGTACGAACCTCGGCACAGCTCGGCGATGGTGAACGGGTGCCCGGCGGAGGTGATGCCGGCGTCATAGGTCGCGAGGATGCCGGGGTGCTCGGCCAACCGCATGATCGCTCGTGACTCCTGCTCGAACCGGTCGTGTTCCTCCCCCGTCGTCAAAACTCGATGGTCGATCTTCAGAGCCACTTCACGTCGCAGCGACATCTGATGGGCCTGGTACACCGTGGCGTGGGCACCCTGTGCCAGAACGGTGACGTTGGTCAGGTCCGGAAAATCGCTCGTGGTGGGGCGGATGTGGTCGTGGGGCGCCGTCATGCTCACGCTCGCTAAGTTAAAGCACCAGGACACGCGCAGTGTATGCCGTTCGGCCAAAAGGACCCAACCGACCGGGCCAAGTTCGTCACGACGAATTCACGACGCGGCCATCACCTGAAGTGACGAATCTACTGTGTCCACACCGACCTCCTTCGCCACCGACATGACGAACTCGCCGGAGAAAGCGTCTTCCCCGGGGGCCTCGAGGGCACGCAGTGCCCATTCTCGAGCTTCCGATACGCGACCTTCACCGTGCAACAGCTGTGCGTACCGGGCGACGACTCGTCGCCGGGGAAACAGCAGCGCCGGTGCGGCGTAGTGGCGGCTCAACTCACCCAACCACCGCATCGCCGTCTTTCGGTCACCCTTGGCCAACCGCGCTTCGGCGAACATCGCCAACGGACCGACCTTCACCGGCTCCAGGACCTCGTGCGGCACCGTCAACGACAGCGTCGCCTTGGCCGCGGCCTCGGCACCGTCGAAGTCCTCCTTGCTCAGCAGACAGTAGCCACGCAGCGTTTGAGCCATGCCCGACAGCAACGGGTTCGCCGCGGAGGCGACATACTGTTCGGCTTCGTCGAGCAGTTCGAGTGCGTGGTCCTGCTCTCGTAGATCCCGTGCGATGGTGGCCCTCACCACCAGGGTGAATCCCTTGCCCCACGCGTCGTCGATGCGGTCGAACGACCGGAACGCTTTACGAGCCATCGCGTCGGCGTGCTCGATATTGCCCAGTTCGACCGCGCTGAACGCCGATACGGCACGCAGCATCCCGACGGCCCACGAGTCGCCGACCTTCTCGCCGAACGGCCCGAACGCCTCCGCCAGCCGTGACGCCTCCCTGAGACGCCCCGCCAGCAGCCGTGTGAACGCGGCCGAACTACGCACCCAGGCGCGCCCCATCCGGTCACGCCGCAACGCGAAGTGCCGTGCGGCGCGCCCCAGCGAGGCGTCGGCGGCGTCGAAGTCGCCCCGACTGGTCTGCACCCACGCCAGATGCTGCAACGCCCACGCCTGGGCACGGCTGTCATCGGCCTGTGTGGCAACGTCGAGGGCCATGATGAAACGTTCCTCGGCACGGCGCAGCCGTCCGCTCAGATAGTCGAACATGCCCAGCCGACACAGCGCGTCCGCCTGTTCGTTCGCCAACCCGTGGTCGACCGCGATCCGCCACGCGTGGCGCCATGCCTCGGCGGCGCGGTCGGCCTCGCCCAGCGCCCGATAGGCGCGTCCCGCGACCACGAGCGTGCGAGCCGCGATCGAGGCGTGCTCGGCCGCCACCGGTTGCGTCTCCGCACCGGGCAGGTCGATGCCGACGTCCTCCGCCAGCGACTCCAGGCGGGTCAAGGCGTCCACCGTGTCTCCCAGCCTCAGGTGCGCGCGGGCACGCAACAACCGGTCCGGCGGAGACAACGTCCGCACCTTCTCCGACTCTCCGAGGAGACGCAACGCGTCACCGGGTTCGGCCGCGTCCATCGCGCGCGCCGCCGCACGACTGTACGCGGCCACGCAGTAACCTCTCACCGCGAACGCGGGCGCATCGGACGGCAACCGCATGTCCTCGGCCAGCTGGATCGCCTTGGTCCCGTGGTGGATCACGAACTCGTCGGCCTGCGGTTCGGCCAGGCTGTCCGTGCTCACGCCCCACCGCACGAGTCGTGCATGCCGGTCGGCGAGGTCTGCTCGGCCAAGACCGTTGTAGGCGGCCTCTCGCATCAACGGCGTGACGAACTTGTATCCGCCGTGAGTCCGTCGACGCAGCATCTGACGGGACAGGAGTTCTTCCAGGGCTTTCTCGGTGTCGCCGAAAACCTCCAGGGCCTCCTCGGGAATGGCGTCACCGATCACCGAAACCTCGCGCAGCAGGCGCCTCGCCTCGGGAGGCAGGCTGTCGATACGAGAGGTGAGAACCTTCTCCAGGTCCGCCGACAACAGGCCCCCCGCCAGCGACCCGGGAGCCAGCCGCCACACACCGTCGGACTCGGTGAGCATGCCGCGCTCGGTCAACAGTGTGACGAGTTCGGCCAGGTAATAGGGGTTGCCCTGCGCCTTGCCCAACAGCAACGACTCGTCTTCGGGATCGACGTGGCCGTTGTCGCAGAACGCCGACAGCAGGCGCGCGGCATCGGCGCCACGCAACGGCGTGAGTGTGTATGCCTCCGCCTCTGAAATCCTGGTGAGCACACCCGCCGTCCGAACCAGGTCCGGCCGCCCCAGGATGAAAACGAGAATGGGGCCGGACAGTTTCGCCACCGCCGAACTCAAGAGGTTCAACGCCTGCGGCGTAGCCGAGTGCAGATCGTCGACGATGAGCATCAGCGGGCTTTCCTGCGCCAACAGGTTGAACAGGTCGGCCACGACCCTGGGAATCTCCACCAGGGCGGCCTCGGGGTCGGCGGAACCGTCCGGTCGACCGGAGTTGCGGGGCGCAGGCCCGAACCCGAGCAGTGACAACAACAGTTCCAGGTTCAGTGCGCCGGCCTCGACATTGCGTCCGGTTCCGTGGAGCTCGATGACACGACGTAGCTGCCTCTCGGCGGCAACCCGGTCCTCCGAGATCGACAAACCGATGGCCTTGCGCACGAGGTCGGCCATGGGGCCCAACCGGTACCCCTGGCCGTAGGCGGCGGCGCGCACCGACAGGACCCTCACTCCACGGCTTTTCGCCATACGTTCGGCTTCGAGAGCAAACCTGGTCTTTCCCAAACCGGCATCACCGGTCATGACCACCGACAACGGTTCACCACGGTCGATGACAGCTTCCAGGCGTCCCTCGATGCGGCCCATCTCCGGACCTCGTCCGACGAACGGTGCCTGGTCCCCGAGGCTGGCGCGGGTACCGGGTTCGTCCTGAAGTCCCAGAAGTTCGTAGACCTCGACCGGTTTGCGTTTCCCCTTCAGGCGCAGCGGTGTCAGGCGTCGCCACGCGGCGGCGTGTCGGGTCGCGGTGACCGTCTCGGCGCTGGCGTAGACCGTCCCGACCCCCGCCGCGTCGGCTAGCCGGGCCGCAGTGTTGACGGTGTCACCGATGACGGTGTATTCCACCGACGCCTGCATACCGGCAACCACCAGCCCCGATCGCAGCCCGACGCGCAGCCCCATCGGGACACCGCCACCGGACTCGGCTTTGAGGAGTCGACGGACGGTCCGGCGCATGCGTTGAGCGGCGCGTACGGCACGCTCGGCGTCGTCGTCGTGCGCGATCGGTGCGCCGAACACGGCCATCAGGCCATCACCGGTCAACTTGTCGACGTGACCGCCGTATTCGTTAACGGCTTTCGCGCACTCGGCCAACACCGTGTCGGTCACGGCGCCGACCCGTTCGGGGTCCTGCTCCTCCGACCACGCGGTGAAGTCGGAGAGGTCGCAAAACAGCACGGTGACGACACGACGTTCGGTGGTCGGCATCGAGGCGACCGGCGACAGAGGGCCGCCACAGTTGTGGCAGTAACGCGCACCGGGGATGACCACGACGGTGCCGCAGAACGGACAGGTCATTACACCCACTCCACCGGGTCGAACACCACGCTTGCGGGCTCGGCTTGACTATTCACGCCGTACCCCAACGACCCGCCGGAGAATTATGTTCCCCGTCACGTGACGACAGATACTCCAGCTGGGCCTCGACCGTGGCTTCGGCCGCCGGCCACAGCGACCGGTCGACGTCCGCGTAAACGATTTCGACGACGTCCCGGGCGGTACGCGCACCACTCTCACGAGCGGCCGACACCTGTTCCAGTCGCTTGAGTCGATGAGCGAGGTACTCCTCGGCGGCGGCGCGGCAGTCGGGACGAATCGGACCGTGACCGGGCAGAACGACCACCGGACCCTGTTGAGCCAGAAGTCGAAGACTGTCGAGGTAGTCCCCCAGGTCACCGTCGGGCCATAGGACGGATGTGGAACCCCGCCCGAGAATGGTGTCTCCGGTGAAGACGCCGTCGACCGCTCCGGTGACTCGAAACGACACGGAGTCCTGCGTGTGACCGGGCGTGGCGAGAGTCGTGATCGTCATATCCCCGTGTATCAGGCGTTCGCCCGGTTCGGGATTGACGATGCCCGCGCCGCCGGTCAGCGCGGCGAACCTGGCAAGCCCTTCGGCATGATCGGCATGTGCGTGGGTCAGAAGCACACCGCGTACCCGTCCCGTGTCGGCCACCGCCGCGAGGTGTTCCGCGATGTCGGGGCCGGGGTCGACGACGAGTGCGCCGTCATCGGACGGAATAACCCAGGTGTTGGTGCCCTCAAGCGTCATCGGGCCCGGGTTGGGCGCTCGAAACAGGCGCACCCACGGTGGCGTGTTCATTACAGGATCGGTAACGCTCGTCACGTCCCTGAGCCTACGTGGCGCTACTGACAGATTCCTGAGATTTTTTCACCACATACCGTTTGACCTGGACAAACGCCGGTCAGTCGAATATCGGGTATACGCCTTAAGGCCGACCCGGTGTCCGCCCGATCGGCCGAGCCTTCACAGGACGAGGGCCGATGCGATCCCGCGTCTGGCTCAGAGTGGTCGGCACCGAGCCCGAGCCGACGGAACGGAGGTGACGGCGTTATCCGGCCACCTCCGAGTCCGTATCGCTTCAGTCGGTGACTTCGACGACGAGGTCGACCTCGACCGGCGCGTTCAACGGCAGCGCCGCAACACCGACCGCGGCACGGGCGTGCCGACCGGCGTCGCCGAAGACCTCCCCGAACAGTTCGCTGGCGCCGTTGATGACGGCGGGCTGACCGGTGAAGCCGGGCGCCGAGGCGACGAAACCGCCCACCTTGACGATTCGGGTCACGAGGTCCAGGCTCACTACGGAGGCGATGGCAGCCAAGCCGTTCAGCGCGCAAACACGTGCCAGGTCGTAAGCCTGTTCAGCGGTGACGTCCTGGCCGACCAGGCCCGTGGCCGGCAACGCGCCGTCAACCATCGGAAGCTGACCGGACACGTAAACGTGGTCCTTGGACCGCACCGCGGGCTGGTACGCCGCCACCGGTGGCACTACCGGCGGCAGTGTCAAACCCAGTTCGGACAGCCGAGCGTTGACATCGGGCATGATTACTCCTTCGGCCGTTTGAAATAGGCCACCAGCTGTTCGGGACTCGGCCCGGGGATGACCGAGACCAGCTCCCAGCCGTCTTCGCCCCAGGTGTCCAGGATCTGCTTGGTCGCGTGTATCAGCAACGGCGCCGTCGCGTACTCCCACTTCTGCATGGCGGCAGCATATCGATGTCACCTTCCACCGCCCGCAACCGGTTGACGCGCAACGCGTTACATATGGCGACCATCACGGGCCCGTCCGGCCGGTCTCGTCAGGACACGGCCGCAAACGCGCCCGACGTGGTCGACTCGGTGTAGTCCTTCGGCCCCCTTTCGCTGGACGCGATACGCCGGTCGACCACCGTTACCATAGGAAATTCATGCCCTCCGAACACTCCTCCGTCGCTCCCGAGCCCGACGCGCCACGTTCCCGCACCGGGCTCGTCATCATCGCCTTGACCGTCATCGCCACCGGCTTTTTGGGTGCCATGGTTATCGGCGGCACCTGGCTGGTCGGGCAATGGGACTCGGGGCGCTCCAGCCCCACCGAGTCGGTAGACGGTTTCCTCACCGCTCTGCTCGTCGACCGCGATTCACAGGACGCCGCATCGTTCACCTGCCAATCGTTGACCGGTGACCTCACCGAGGCGATGAACCTCCTGGATTCGCTACCTCCTGCGGGCAGTCCGGAAGCCGCCCTGGTCGGTTTCACCTGGGATAACGTGACCGAGCTCAGTCGCAGCGACGACACGGCCGTGGTCACCGCGGACGTCACGCTCGATATCACCGGTGAAACCGCTCGGTGGAACTTTGCGCTGGTGACCGGTGATCCTGACGACACATGGCGCGTCTGCGGTGTCGTGACCGGCGGCGATACCTGATCGGCCCTCTCACCCTGCAAGGAGATCACGCTCCGACGGCTTCGGACGATTAAGCTGGCGTGATGTCGGCTGGAACCGCGACCACGCCTCATCTTCACGTCGTCACCGGGAAAGGTGGGGTGGGCAAGACAACCGTCGCCGCCGCGCTGGCCATGGCACTGGCGCCGGCGGGCGGTCGCACGCTGCTCATCGAGGTCGAAGGGCGCCAGGCGATATCGGCGCTGTTCGGTTCGCCGCCGCTGCCGTACGAGGAACGCCACATCGCCACGGCTCCCGGCGGCGGCGAAGTCTTCGCGTTGGCCGTGGACGCCGAAGAGGCGCTCATGGACTACCTCACCATGTTCTACAGGCTCGGCCGGGCCGGTAAGGCGCTGCGCAAGCTGGGTGCGATCGACTTCGCGACGACCATCGCGCCGGGCCTGTCGGACATCCTGTTGACGGGAAAGGTCAAGGAGGCGACGACCCGGACCGATCACGGACGTCGCGTCTACGACGCTGTTGTTCTCGATGCGCCTCCGACGGGACGCGTGTCCCGGTTTCTCAACGTGACCGTCGAGGCTTCGAAACTGGCGCGTGTAGGTCCCATCAGAGCACACAGCGACGGTGTCGCCCGCCTGCTGCACTCCCGTCGCACGGCCGTGCACGTCGTCACTCGGCTCGAGGAGATGCCCGTTCAGGAGTCGTTCGACGCGATCGACGAACTGACCTCGCTGAAACTGCCGGTCGGGGACGTGATCGTCAACGCGGTCGATCCGTCGTTGCTGTCGGGTGTCCGCATCACCAAGGCCGCTCTCACACGCGACCTCGCCGCGGCCGGGCTGCCTTCGGACGCCGAAATCGTGACCGGCCTGATGGAGGAGGCCGCCGATCATCAGCGGCGGCTGGAGGTGCAGGAACATCTCCGTGAGGAACTCACCGACAAAGATCACCCGATCGTGGAACTCCCGCTCTACACCGACGGCATCGACCTCTCGAATTTGTACGATATGGCCCGTCGGCTGCGAGCCCACCGTTTCAATGAGGGTCAATGACGTCGCGCAGTGAGGCGACCGCGCAAGCGCGCCGAGGAACGGGGAGAGGCGATGGCCGAGCCTGAGGTACTGGACACCGACCGGTTGATGGGAAATCCGCAGACGAAGGTCGTCGTGTGCTGCGGTTCCGGTGGAGTCGGTAAGACGACCACGGCCGCCGCGCTGGCGTTGCGGGCCGCCGAAAAACACGGTCGACGGACGGTCGTGCTCACGATCGACCCCGCGAGGCGACTCGCGCAGTCGCTGGGCCTGGAGGAACTCGACAACACTCCGCGCCGTGTCGAGAAGGTCGTCGACGGCTCACTCGACGCGATGATGCTTGACATGAAACGAACGTTCGACGAGGTCGTGTCGTCCCACACGACTCCCGAACAGGCCGAGGAAATCTTCACCAACCCCTTCTACCAGGCCATGAGCGGCACCTTCGCCGGCACACAGGAATACATGGCGATGGAGAAACTCGCGCAGTTGCGCGCCGAGGACGAGTGGGACCTGATCGTGGTGGATACGCCGCCGTCACGGTCGGCATTGGATTTTCTGGATGCACCCGCCCGGTTGGCGCGGTTTCTGGACGGGCGGATGCTACGGCTTCTGACGGCGCCCTCCCGCGGCGGGCACAGCATGTTCTCGTTGATGACATCGTCTATGTCGTTTTTCACGCGCGCGATCAACAAGGTGATCGGCGGTCGGATGCTCTCGGACATCGCCACGTTCGCGGCATCGCTGGATTCCACATTCGGTGGTTTCCGCACTCGTGCGGAAGCGACGTTTCGGGCTCTGCAGGATCAACAGACCGCGTTCCTCGTGGTGGCCTCACCCGCGCCGGATGCCATTCGAGAAGCCGTGTACTTCACACGGCGTCTGACCGAGGAACGGATGCCGCTGGCGGGCCTGATCCTGAATCGTTCTCATACGATCAAGGCCGCGGGGTTGTCTGCAGAACGCGCCCTGGGCGCCGCAGAAGGCCTGGATGCCGCCGATCATCCCGGTCCCACCGCCGATGTTCTTCGGGTTCACGCTCGCCTGGTCTCTCAGGTCGAGACCGAGCGCCGTATCGCCATGCGATACACCGTGGCGTGCCCGGAGGTCCCCCAGGCGCGTGTACCGGCTTTCGCAGCCGACGTACACGACCTGGAGGACCTACGTTCGGTCGCCGAAGCACTGATAAACCAATCGTCGTGAGTGTCCGACCGCGACGTTGGCGCTCCTCCTCGGCGAGGGCCTTCTCAAAGATCTTTCGCCAGCTGACGATGTCGGGGTGCTTGCGTAGCAACGCCCGACGCTCACGTTCGGTCATTCCGCCCCAGACACCGAACTCCACCTGGTTGTCCAGCGCGTCTGCCAGACATTCCATGCGCACGGGACAGCCCTTGCACACCTTCTTCGCGACGTTCTGTTCGGCCCCCTGCACGAACAGCGCGTCGGGGTCTCCTTCACGGCATGCCGCCAGCGATGACCACTCAACCCTCATCGTCATGTGCCTAACCCCCTGGTTCCCTCTCCTGCTGGTGACTTGTTGGGTATCGACGCATGGCCTGCCTTGCACGCGTCAACACCGGACAGTGCACGTTTCGTAACTATATGACTACTCGCCGCAGTCGGCAAGTATTAGCGGCCCTCAATCGAGGCCGCGTCGGCAACCGTGTGACCGCCTTAGAACGTCTCTTACCCAGATACCGCGAGATCGACCATGAAGGCGCGGTGCGGTGATCACGTACTCTGAGGCGGTGCATTGGATGAACCGAGACCGAAGCTTGGTGTCCAACGCTTCGGCGTTGTTGATATGTGGGCTGTTGGCCGGCCTGGTAGTCGCGGCGGCGGCGTTTCCCGCATTCGCCGTAGTGGGGCTGACTGCAAAAGCCAGTGCCGACGGCTTCGAAAATCTGCCGGATGAACTGGCCGAACCCGCCACCCCGCAAACCTCTTGGCTGTACACCAAAGACGGCACCCTGATCACTTCTTTCTATGACGAAAGTCGGAAGCACGTTGACTTGGGGGATATCGCACCGGTCATGATCGACGCGATCATCGCCGCCGAAGACAGCCGCTTCTATGAACACAACGGCGTAGACCTGTTCGGGGTTATTCGTGCCGCGGTGGCAAATCAAAGTTCCGACTCCGTCGAACAAGGCGCGTCAACCCTTACGATGCAATACGTTCGGCAGGCGCTGGTGTACAACGCGGTGTCGAAGGTCGACGTTCTGGAGGCCACCGAAGAGACCCCGGCCCGCAAAATCCGCGAGATGCGGTACGCGGTAGCCGTCGAAAAGGAACTCCCCAAGGACGAGATCCTCGAGCGGTACCTGAACCTGGTCTACCTCGGAAACCAGTCGTACGGCGTCTACGCCGCCGCGAAGGCCTACTTCAACACCACCCCCGACAAACTCACCCTCGACCAGGCGGCGATGCTCGCGGCCCTCCCCAAAGCCCCCTCCACCCTCAACCCCACCCTCGAGGACGAAGAGGCGCAGGAAGGCGCGAAAGACCGACGCAACTACGTGCTCGACCAGATGGTGCGCAACGGTTCCATCACCGCGTCCGAGGGGCGGGAGGCCAAGCGGGCCGACATCGAGCTCGACCCCCAAACCCAACCCAACAAGTGCGCCTCGGTCCCCTCCGACCGTCTCGACTGGGGGTTCTTCTGTGACTATGTGGTCCAGTGGTGGTCCCAGAACCCCGCGTTCGGCGACACCCCGGAAGACCGGCTGGCGCTACTCAACCGTGGCGGATTCACCATCGTCAGTTCCCTTGAGGACGACCTACAGGCCAAGGCGCAAAAGCACGTGACGAGCCGAGTGAGCAAAAAGAACTCGCTGGCCATGGGCACCGTCACACTCGATCCGACCACCGGACACATCCGTGCGATGGCGATCAACCGTGACTACAAGCTCGACCAGTCGGAAAACGGTCAAAGCACCAACCCGCAATCGCGGGCACAGGGCACCAGGGGTTCCTATCCGAACACGACGTTGCCGTTGTTGTCCGGAGCGCCGCTGGGAAGCACGGCAGGTGCCGGGTTCCAGGTCGGGTCGACGTTCAAGATGTTCACGCTGGTGGCGGCCTTGGAAGACGGCATCCCGCTTAATCTCACGATGAAGAACAAGAGCCCCTACCCGTCGAAGAAGTACTACGCCGGCACCACTCCCGGCCCGTCCACATGCGGCGTCATGAAGGACGGCCTCTATGTCTGGTGCCCCAGCAACGACACCAAGAGCTATCAGGACGTCACGGCCAACATGTGGAAGGCGTTCGGGCGTTCGATCAACACCTACTTCGTCCAACTGATCGAGAAGGTCGGGGCGCCGAAGGTGATCGAGATGGCCGAACGGCTCGGCATCGAATGGCGCAGCTACGAGGACCTGGACTTCTCGCAGCCCGGTTGCCAGGAGATTCCGGGTATCGCCGAGGAAAACCTCCCCTGTCTGGAACCGGAGCGATGGGGCGCCCTGACGCTGGGTGTCGCCGACACCACCGCCCTCGACATGGCCGAGGCCTACGGAACCGTCGCCTCCGGTGGACAACGCTGTGACCCGTTGCCGGTCATGAGCATCACCACCCCCAACGGCGAGGAACACGACGCCGCCAACCCCACCTGTGTGGAGGCGATTAGCGAAGACGTCGCCAAAGCCGCCTCCGACGCGATGCGCTGCCCCGTCGGTGATCAGTCCTTCTACGGCAAGTGCGACAGCGGAACCTACACCCAGGCGTCCGACATCGTCGGCCGCCCGATCGCCGGTAAAACCGGTACAACGGACGGCAACCAGGCCTCCTGGTTCGTGGTGAGCACTCCGAACGCGACGACGGCCGGGTTCATCGGCGATCCGGACTATCGAAAAAGCGAAGTCCCCGGCCACATGCACAACCTGCCGCACGAGGCCGCCTCGTACACGCTTCGAGACGCCGTCACCGACATGGACACCGTCGACTTCAAAAAACCCGACCCCGCATTGGCCAACGGTAAAAACCTGACATCGGTGCCGACCATGAACTGCGTCTCCCCCGACGAGGCCGAATCCAAGCTCCGCGACGCCGGATTCGAGCCGAACCGGGTCGACGGGGAACGGTCGAAATGCGCCAAGGGCAAAGTCTACGGAACGTCGCCGGTCGGTTCCCTTCCCAAGGGCTCTTCCGTCGACTATCTGGTGTCGGCCGGTAAGACCGACTCCGACGACGACTCGAACGATCGCATGCCCACCGTCGACACGTTGACACCGTGGCACGCGACGCTGCCGCCGGCCGAGATCCCACCGGCCGACCTTCCCGCCCTGGCCCGCTGGACGACGTAACACGTCGGCTTACGGCGAGGCGAGGAGACCCACGAAGCCGCGGTTCCCGTACGGGAACCGCGGCTTCGTGGTCTTCGGTCGATCGTCTCCGTTGACGCCCGGTAGAACCGCCGCAGCCCCCACCCCGACCGACGAACCGGCGTCGCCCGGGTACGAAAAAGGTCGCCCGGTGTGCTTCCACCGGGCGACCTCGGAAGTCGATGTCAGGCGACGATCGCTTGACGGCGGTGCACAGCCCACAACACCGGGCCGCTCAACAGATAGACCGCGACCAGCACGATGAACGTCACCTCGATGCTCAGCAACAGCCCCACGACCGGCAACGGCCACAGCCACGGCGGCACCTTGCGCAACTGGCTCAGCTTCGCGTACGGGAAACTCGAGACCATCATGAGCGCCAACATGGCGATACCGACGGTCATCACGACATGAGGGCTCGTCAGCAACAGTGTGCCCAAGGCCAACACCGTCGCCGCCAAGGTCGTGGGAACTCCCGAAAAGAACCGCCCGTCCTTGGGCGAAACGTTGAAACGCGCCAACCGTATCGCCGCACACACGGCGACCAGTGCGCACGCAGCCCCCAACGCCCACGTCGGAAGGTCGGCGCCCATCGTTTGGAAAACGACCAGCGGGGCCGCGATACCGAACGAGCACATGTCGGCCATCGAATCCATCTGCGCGCCGAAGGGGCTCGCCACACCGAACCGACGGGCCAACGGCCCGTCCAGGGCGTCCATGAGGATGCACCCGAGAAGAAGAACGGCCGCGATCTGGACGCTTCCGTTCAGAGCAAGCATGATCGCGCCCATGCCCAACAGGATGCTCGTCACCGTGCACGAGTTGGCCAGGCAGAAATAGAAACGCCGCCGGGCGGTCGGTTCGCCGGGCAGCAGTGGGATTGGCGCGGGAGGGGCATCGGGGTCGTCGACGTAGGTCGACGCTCCTGCCGGTGCGGGACTGATCGGAATCACGGGCTGATCGATCGACTCGATAACACTGGTACGGTCGCGGCGACGACGCAACGTCCGGATCGGGTGTATTGGGCGAATGGCGACCAAACGACGGGCAAGCGAGCTGCTTCTACGCAGCCGCCCGAGCCCCCGGCCCGCAGGCCGTGGGCTGTCGGTGACACGCCGACGCCGCCAAGGGGTCGTGCGCACGTTCATTCCTCCTCATACAGCCACGGCTAACCCGAGGCTGTCACCAACCCCGCGACGACCAGGCCGCCGTCTACGGCACTTGCTGCTTCAACCGGCTGCAAGTTCGCGCTGCCAATGAAAAACGCGACTTACACCATTGCACACAGACGCAACCTTTCGCTAGCCCGTCTCATGTCCACATTCCGACACATCGACACGGACGGGCATGTAGCACGCAAAAGGAAAACGGTACGAGTCGTGAAACACACGTCCCCGTTACGTGACAATGTCGCCCGCTATTCGGAGCGCGTCACTCAACGCCGCGGACTGACGCAACGACGGTAGCCGATCCACCTCCCACCAACGTGACTCAGACGTCGAACCGCCTGCGGTCTCCACCACCCGCGCCCGCGACGGCCGCGTCACATGAGCCCGAAAAATCGCCCGCACCCCGTGCCAGTCCAGCGGATACCCCTTGGGGCCGATCGCCCGTCGATGCCGAAAAGACGTGACGTCGAGCAGCTCCACGACCTCTGCGTCCTGCCCCGTCTCCTCGGCGATCTCCCGCAACAACGCGTCCCGAGGCTGTTCACCGAAATCGACACCCCCACCGGGCAGATGCCAACACCCGGCACCCGGATATCCGTCCGAAATCCTGGCCAACAGCACACGACCGGCATCGTCCGTGGTCAACGCGTACGCACCGAACCGTTGTCCACGGCGCTTACGGCCACGCTTCGCCCGCGAGGGCGGCGTCGGTCGCGGCGCCTGCCGCTCCTTCTTCATAACCGCCGACTCCGGCACCGTCCAACCAAGGACCGCCGCCACAAAAGAGGTCACCGGCTCGTTTCGGGCCTCCTCCGGAAACACCCAACGCGCCTCCTCCGTCGTTCCGTCCGCCTCCGGTTGAAGCAGGCCTCCGGTGATCCTCACCTCAAAGATGACGGCATTGGTGTGAACGTTCCCCGCCACCGTGGACCACACGTCACGCGCCCGCTCCACCTTCACGGTCAGGCCCGTCTCCTTCCGGAACTCCCGAACCACCGCGTCGCGCGGATGCTCGCCGTGCTCGACGTCGCCACCGGGCAAAAACCACCGGCCGGGCTCACGTGCACGCCCGGACGCCTTGGCCAACAAGATTCGACCCTGTGAGTCCCACACCACCCCGTAGGCTGCTATGCGGAATTTTGAATGCATAGTTCAAGCGTACGCGGCACGTTCTCCCTCCCGAACAGTCGAAATTCGGCTCCAACGAGCCCCGCGCCCCCGGGTTCTCATGCTCATCCGCACCCGACGTTTCCTTCGGCGAGGACCGTCGTCCTCGCGCTCTCCCGGCCCGGACCCGACCGGCACGCCACGTCCCGGTGCAGCGATGGGACGGGAGTAAAACTCGTGATGATGCGCCCCCGTTACCCACGCACCACGGACCCCGACGCCCGAGCGTGGGCGCGCAAACGGCGACCCATATGAGGGTGATCACACACCCCGCCCGATTGTGGGGCGGCCGTGCAGTCGGACGGTGAGACGTGCGACGACGCGTCAACCAGGTCGGGTGGCCCGGCCTGGTGCGGGACGGAGTTTTCGAACAACGGACCGCGGTGTCGGGTGGAGAACCGGCGCCTCACCGGTCGGAGATCTCAGGCAACGACACGCCACCTCACCACGAACATGGCGTCTTCCCCGGGACCGCCGGTACGGGGCACGTCCCGAGGTCCGTCTTTCGCCGTGTGCAGCCGCTCGACATGTCCGGCCCGCGAGCACGCGATACGCACGACCAACCGACCGGACGAACCCTCAACGACTCCCGAACACCGCACCCCGGACGTGGTGCCCCGCCTTGCGGCACGGTCCTCCGGGGGGTCACTCCCACTCGATGGTGCCGGGCGGCTTGCTCGTGATGTCGAGGACCACTCGGTTGACGTCGGGCACCTCGTTGGTGATCCGGGTGGAAATCTTGGCGAGCAGCTCGTAGGGGAGCCTCGACCAGTCGGCCGTCATGGCGTCTTCGCTGGAGACCGGGCGTAGGACTATCGGATAGCCGTACGTGCGACCGTCACCGGCGACGCCCACCGAACGCACGTCCGCCAAGAGAACCACAGGGAACTGCCAGACGGATCGGTCCAGGCCCGCCGCAGTGAGTTCCGCGCGAGCGATCGCGTCGGCGGCGCGAAGGATCTCCAGGCGTTGCGCGGTCACCTCACCGATGATGCGGATGCCGAGCCCTGGTCCGGGGAACGGGTGCCGCCAGACCATTTCCTCGGGAAGCCCGAGCTCGGCCCCCATGCGCCGCACCTCGTCTTTGAAGAGCGCACGCAACGGCTCAACCAAGGTGAACTGGAGGTCGTCGGGCAGACCGCCGACATTGTGATGCGACTTGATGTTGGCCGTGCCGGTGCCCCCACCGGATTCGACGACGTCGGGATAGAGCGTGCCCTGAACGAGGAATTCAATATTGTTTTCGGCATCGACCTCTCGAGCGGACTCCTCGAAAACCCGGATGAACTCGCGGCCGATGATCTTACGTTTGGACTCGGGGTCGGAGACGCCTTCCAACGCCGCCAGGAAACGGTCTGCAGCGTCAACGACCTTGAGCTTGATGCCGGTGGCGGTGACGTAATCCTTTTCCACCTGTTCGGCTTCACCCGCACGAAGGAGCCCGTGGTCAACGAACACACAGGTCAGCTGGTCGCCGACAGCCCGATGCACCAGAGCCGCCGCCACCGAGGAATCCACTCCTCCGGACAGAGCGCACAGCACGTTCCGGTCACCGACTTGGCGGCGGATCGCCTCGACGTGTTCGTCGATGACGTTGCTTATGGTCCAGGTCGGCTTCAGCCCGGCGATGTCGTACAGGAAGTGCCGCAGGACCGCCTGACCGTGGGGTGTGTGTGCCACTTCGGGGTGGAACTGGACGCCGGCCATCCGTCGCTCGCGGTTCTCGAACGCGGCGACCGGCGCGCCTGCGGTACGAGCGGTCGCGGTGAAGCCGTCGGGGACGGTCGATACACAATCGGTGTGACTCATCCAGACCGACTGGGTATCGGGCAGCCCGACAAAGAGCTTCCCGGGTTCGGTGACCTCCAGTGACGTTCCACCGAATTCGCGTAGGCCGGTCGGTTCGACGACACCGCCCAACGCGACAGTCATCGCTTGGAACCCGTAACAGATGCCGAAGACGGGCACTCCCGCTTCAAACAGTGCGGCCTCGGGCAGCGACATCCGATCGGCGTTGACACTCGACGGCCCGCCCGACAGGATGATCGCCACGGGTTTCTTCGCCAACAGTTCCGCAGTAGTCGATGTGGAGGGAACGATTTCGGAGTAAACGTTCAGGTCACGAACCCGCCGCGCAATGAGCTGAGCGTATTGGGCACCGTAGTCGACAACGAGGACCGGTCGAGGCAAACTCATGCGTCAACTCTAAATCCGGTGCTCTCGCCACCGTGACGCAGGCCAGCTGCGGTGACACCACCGACAGTCGGCACCCCGCCGGGGCCGCGGCACGTGCAGGTGTCGCTCCCCGGCCCCGTAGGGCGTCACCGGCACACCACGCAACAGAGCAGCAGGGTCGAAGACAACCTCCTAAGCTGACTCCTGTGAACTTCAGCGGACCGGCCCGACACGTCAGCCGCTCACTGTTTGCGTGGCATCCGGAAAAAGTGCAGCCGGCCATGGCCATGCGCGCGGCAACGGGTATGGCGGTGACCATTGTTCTGGCCATGGTGGCCGGCCCCGGAGTGCCTACGATGGCGGCGATCCTCGGTGCATGGTGTGCCGGAATCCCGTTGTTGGTTCCCGGCGTGAGACCACGGCCGTCGCTGCCGCTGTTGGCCGGTGTCGCCATCGGTGCCGCGGTGTGGCTGGGGGAACTTGGCGGCCACGGCATGGTGATCGGTTTGGTCATCTCCACCCTGTGGGCGTTGGCGATGGCGTTCATCGGTTCGCTCAACTCCGCGGTGAGTGCCGTGACCACGGTATGCGGTGTGGCCTTGGTGCTGGCGCCGGCGATCGCCGGTCATTCCAGTGGCATGATCGCGGCGATGGCGGCGGTCACCGGAGGCCTGATCCAGGCGATCACCGCGCTTCTTCCACCGTGGTCGAAAAACCATCCCGAACGGCACGCACTCGCCTCCGCATACCGGGACCTTGCCGCGTACGCCCGTGGCCTGGCGTTGAAGTTGACGGAACCGTTGCCGACCGAATCGCTGTTGGACACCGACACCACCATCGGCGAACGACGCCGAGTGCCGGAGGCACTGCGTGAGGCGTCCAGCCAGCTGTACGACCTTCGTGCCGCGCTCATCGCCGTCGGTGTGGCCAGAGCACGGCTGCAGGACGACGACCCGATGGCTGCACGTCGCACGGCTCGCGTGCTGCGTGACACCGCCGACGCGTTGGAGAGTTTGTCCACCGCCGTGAAAACACACGCGACGGTGCCGCGAGAGTGGGAGGAGGACCTGGCGGCGGCGATCGACGCCGGCCCCAGTGACGAGTCCGGAGTCATGTCGTCACGCCATACCGTTGCGGGGCGGGAGATCCGGCGACTACAACGGTCGTTGCACCGCACCGCCCGTCTCGCCGAGAGGGTCAACGAGGGCGGGCCGGCGACGACGATCGTGTCGCGACGGGTTCGGGTGCGCAGCCGTTTCGCCGAAGAGTGGCAGACTCTGCGCGCCAACATCAGTTGGCAGTCGCCGGGCGCCCGGCACTCGCTGCGCGCCGCCGGGACCATCGCCGTCGCCACCGCGCTGGGTTTCCTGTGGCCGGGCGACCACGGTTACTGGTTGCCGTTGACGGCCTGGATCGTTTTGCGTCCGGACTTCGCGGGGACGGTGGGGCGCGGTATCGAACGAACCCTGGCGACCACGCTCGGGGTTTTCCTGACCACGCTGTTGGCGCTGGTGGTGGACGACCGTTCCATGTGGGCGGCGGCGACGGTGGCCGTCTTCGCCGCGGTGGCGTACCTGGTGATGCCGGTGTCGTTTTTCGTGTTTAGTCTGATGGTCGCCGGGTTCGCGGTCTTTCAGATCGACCTGATCGACGCCGCCTCCATCGACGCGGCGATCGAACGTGGTGTGGCGACACTGATCGGCGGTTCCCTGGCCATACTCCTGTACTGGATCCTGCCGACCTGGCAGACTCGGCGGCTTCCCGATCTGATGGGCGACCTCATCGACGCGTACCGGGAGTATGCGTCCCTGGTGTTGGGTTTTCAGGCTCGCCCGACCGAGAAGGACGCCGAACGACTTCGCCACGTGGTGGACGAAGTCCGACTACGACAATCGAGTTTGACAGCTGCCGCCGATCAGGCCGCCGTGGAGCCGATCGGCGGGCCACGCCCTTACAGCGAAGACATACTCGACCTGGACGCGACCTTGCAGCGCGCTCTCCGTGCATTGATCGTCATGGAGGGCGCCGTCGAGCGTCAGGACGCCGCCCAGCTGTACGGCATCGACGAGTTCGCCGAAGCCGTCGACGCGGCCTACGAACGGCTGGGCAGGTGGGTCCGGACCGGTGACGCGGGCCAATCGATCGACCTGGACCTCGCCTTGAGCGAGCTCGACGTCGCGTTGGGCGCCGGGAGTTCGGCCACACGACGGCGGCGACGGCTCCTGGACTGGGAAAGCGACATCCTGACAGAGGCCCTCAAGGATGCCGGACTTGTCATCGCCGAATGGAAGCGAGACGGGTGAGCTTCACCCGATCGATGTATCCGGACATGTCACATATTGGTGGCATTGGGTACAGGTTGGTCATCGGTGTCCCCAACGTCTTAAGATGGCGGGCCAATCGTTTTCGGCGCCCCACCGCCGATCCTGAGCCGTCCACCACCTGGCCGCCCACTCGCTTCATGCCCACCGGCCATACCCAGGAAGAGGGTCCGATGTACCAGCTCAGTCACCATGCGCGATTCGACACCGAGATCGAGCACCTGTGGCACGCGTTCACACAGCCCGAGTCCCTGGCATCGTGGCTGTGGCCCGACGAGGCGACCGAAGCAACGATCGATCTGCGTGTCGGCGGCGCCTGGCGCGCAGCCGCCCCCAATTTGGACATCGCGGTCGGAGGTCGATACACGCTGACGGAGGAGCCGAACCGTTTGGCGTTCACCTGGAATTGGGACGGCGAGGCCGCCGTGACCCAGGTATCGGTTGAATTCACCGGTATCGGCCTTGTGTTGGAGCACCATGGTTTTAGCTGCGCCGAGTCCCGAGACAGCCATATCGAAGGCTGGCGGGACTGTTTGGGTCGACTCCCACGTTTTCTGGGGCGTGTCCGGCACGAATAAGAGGAGACCGCGGTGGGGAGGCTTCCGTCACGCCTTTGCACCGCGGTCGCTCGTCAGCGTTTGCGCGCCAGCGTGACACCGTCGCCGACCGGCAGTATCACCTGCTCGACTCGACTGTCTGCGGCACTGTGGTCGTTGAAGACGCGGATTGCCTTGGTGTTGTCGTCGGTGGCGTCGGGGTCGACCACCCTCCCGCTCCACAGCACGTTGTCGACGGCGATGACGCCGCCACTACGCACACGCGGGACCAGTTCTTCCCAGTAATCGAGGTAGCCGCCCTTATCGGCGTCAATGAACACAAAGTCGAGAGCGGCCTCCTTCGGAAGCTCACCCAGATTCTTTCGCGCATCCCCGATGCGCAACTCGACCTTGCTCGACTGGCCGTCGCGTTCCCAATAGCGCCGCGCGATCGACGTGTACTCCTCGGACATGTCGAAACAGATGAGCTTGCCGTCCTCGGGAAGACCGCGCAGGATCGCCAGGGACGACATTCCCGTAAAGGTTCCCACCTCGACGGCTTGTTTCGCTCCGATCAACCGGACGAGAAGACTCATGAACGCGAACTGGTCACGACCGATCTGCATACCCGCGCGGTCGGGCAACACCGAGTGGGTCTCTGCCGCCAGGTCTTCAAGAAGCCCGTCGGACGCGGTCGCGTGGTCGAGGATGTACTGCTGAAGTTGGCCGCCGACGCCAAGTGATTCACGTGTCATGCGCAGACACTACAACCTGCTTGGACGGAAACGGCCGCCGGTGACGGCCGTCTCCGTCCAGGTCACGCGACGGTCAACTCGACCCGCTGAAACTCCTTGAGATTTGAATATCCACATTTGGCCATCGAACGACGCAGGCCGCCGAAGAGGTTGTGACCGCCGTAGGGCTCGTGTGACGGGCCGTGCAACAGCGTCTCCATCGACACGTTCGTGCGTTCGGGGTCGGCCGGCCGGTACATGCCCCGGGGGAGCTTCGGGTGGCTCGCCGCCGAGTGCCACCAGGCACCGCCGGCGGGGGCCTCCTCGGCCTCGGACAGAGCACCGCCGAGCATAACCGCGTCGGCTCCACAGGCGATTGCCTTGGCGATATCGCCACTGGATTCGACCTCGCCGTCGGCGATCAGGTGCACGTAACGGCCACCGGTCTCGTCGAGGTAGTCGCGCCGCGCCGCCGCCGCGTCCGCGATCGCGGTCGCCATGGGCACCGCGATGCCGAGCACGTCGTCGGTCGTGGACCACAGGTCGGCTCCCACGCCCACGATCACACCGGCCGCACCGGTACGCATCAGGTGCAGCGCCGTCGTGTAGTTGGTGCACCCACCCACGACCACCGGTACGTCCAGGTCCGCGATGAACTCCTTGAGGTTCAACGGCTCGTCACGGGTGGACACGTGTTCCGCAGAAACCAGGGTCCCCTGAATAACCAGAATGTCGATTCCGGCGTCGAGGATCACCGGCGCCAATGCGATCGTGTGCTGCGGTGACACCCGCACCGCGACAGTGCCTCCACCGTCGCGCATCTGTTTCACCCGCTCTGTGATCAGGGCCGGTTTGATGGGTTCGGAGTACACCTTCTGAAGCCGACGCGTCGCGTCGACCTCATCGAGGTTCGCCAGCTCGGTGAGCAGTTCCGTCGGGTCCTCGTAGCGGCACCACAGGCCTTCGGCGTTGAGAACGCCCAGCCCGCCCTGACTCGTCAGGGCGGCCGCCGCGGCAGGGCTCATGGTCGCATCGGAGGGATGCGCCACGCACGGGATGTCGAACCGGTAGGCGTCCAGCTGCCAGGCCGTCGACACGTCGTCGACGTCACGCGTACGGCGGCTGGGAACCAGGGACACTTCGGACAGCCCCAGGCCTCGGCGCCCGGTCTTGCCTCGTCCGATCTCCACCACGTCACGCACGGGTCATGCTCCTATCGGGAGTGGTAATTGGGTGCCTCAACGGTCATCTGGATGTCATGCGGGTGACTTTCCTTGAGGCCCGCCGCGGTGATGCGGACCAGACGACCACGTTCGTGCAGCGCGTCGATCGTACCCGCGCCCGCGTACCCCATGGCGATCCGCAACCCACCGACGAGTTGATAGACCACCTGGGCAAGGGTTCCGCGGTAGGGAACCTGTCCTTCGACTCCTTCGGGAACCAACCGGTCGTTGGAGGCGATGCCCTCCTGAAAGTACCGGTCCTTGGAGTACGACTTGGACTGACCACGCGACTGCATGGCGCCCAGCGATCCCATTCCTCGGTAGGCCTTGAACTGTTTACCGTTGATGAAGACGAGGTCTCCCGGGCTTTCCTCGCAACCGGCGAACAGCTGGCCGAGCATGACGGTGTCGGCACCGGCCACGATGGCCTTGGAGATGTCACCGGAGTACTGGATGCCACCGTCGCCGATGACGGGAACGTTGTGGGACCGAGCAACCCGCGCAGCATCCATAATAGAACTGATCTGGGGTGCGCCCACACCGGATACGACACGGGTGGTGCAAATGGCACCCGGCCCCACCCCCACCTTGACCGCATCGGAACCGGCCTCGATGAGCGCACGGGCACCCTCCCGGGTGGCGATGTTGCCTCCGATGAGGTCGACGCGGTCACCGAAGTCCTTGGACAGCCGGGCGATCATGTCGAGCACGCCTCTGCTGTGCCCGTGGGAGGAGTCGATGACGAGCGCGTCCACACCGGCCTCCACCAGCGTGCCGGCACGTTCGTACTGTACATCGCCCACCCCGACGGCGGCGGCGACACGCAGCCGACCCGAATCATCCTTTGTGGCCAGCGGGTACTGTTCCCGCTTGGCGAAGTCCTTGACCGTGATGAGGCCACGCAACCGACCCGCCTCGTCGACGATCGGCAGCTTCTCGACCTTGTTGCGCTTCAACAACGCCAACGCCTCGTCGGTCGAAACCCCCTCTGGCGCCGTGACCAGCGGCGACGGTGTCATGACCTGGGACACCATGACGCTCATGTCGGTTTCAAACCGGATGTCGCGGTTGGTGACGATGCCCACAAGCCCACCACGGTCGTCCACGACGGGAACACCCGAAATCCGGTAACGCGCGCACAACGCGTCCACATGCTCCAGCGTGTCGGACGGTCGGCAGGTGATGGGGTCGGCGACCATACCGGATTCGGAGCGCTTGACCAGGTCCACCTGCTGTGCCTGGTCTTCGGCCGACAGGTTCCGGTGCAACACGCCCATGCCACCGTTACGCGCCATCGCGATGGCCATGCGGGCCTCGGTCACGGTGTCCATGCCGGCCGACACCAGCGGGGTGTTCAAGGTGATGTTTCGAGTCAGCCTGCTCGCGGTGTCGACGTCACCGGGAACCACGTCCGACTCCCCCGGCAACAGCAGTACGTCGTCGAAGGTCAACCCGAGTGGAATTCCGGCTTCCGATCCCAACGGCACCGAAGCCGCGGTTTGGTCAAAGTCCCCTGTTAGCGCCATTTACCCATGGTAATCAGGTGTCGGTGACCACCCGTCGGATGGCCCTGCGAACACACGTCCTGACGGGCTAGGCTGGAATGCGTGCAGGACGAGCCACAAGACCCATTTCCGCAAGATCCGGACGACGACTGGCCCGGCCTGGAGGATCACGAACCGCTGACCGAAAGCGAAAGGGCCGAACTGCTCGACGATCTCTCCAGCTTGGAGACGTTTCAGCAGATCCTGGAGCCCACCGGCATCCGTGGCCTGGTCGTCGAGTGCCCGGACTGCCGTGAGCCGCACTTTTTCGAGTGGGGTTTGTTGAGAAACAATCTGACCCACGTGCTGGGCGACAATTCGCCGCGTATTCACGAACCGGCGTTCAACCCCGACCCCGACGACTATGTGACGTGGGATTACGCACGAGGTTACGTCGACTGCTGGCAGGACGTGTTCCACGAGTTCGGCGACCGTTCCGAGGACCCGGAGGACTTACCGGGCGGTACCGCGCTTGGTTCACACGAACGGTTTCGCGTCGGCGAACCAAGCGCCACCCCCACCAACCCTAGTGGACCAACCCGCCGCGGAACGCCTCCGCCACCGCGTGCGCACGGTCCCGCGCCCCCAGTTTCCGGAACAACCGCCGCGCGTGGGTTTTGACCGTGTCCTCGGATACGAACAGGTCACGTCCGATCTCGGCGTTGCTCTTCCCCTGGCTCATTCCCCGCAGAACCTGCATTTCCCGCTCGGTGAGACCTCTCGGGGCCACCCGCTGCCGAGGCATGTCGATCGGCCGATCGGGACACACAAGCATGATCGCCTGGCTGAGCGCAACGACCAGCTCGTCCCCCTCGGCACCTCCCCGAATGATGCCGCGAGCGCCCGCAGCGGCAACTGCGGCCGACAGCCGCGGGTCCACCGTTCCAACCAACACCACCCCGGTGTGCGGCGACCGCGCCAGCACCGACCGGGTGAACTGAACCGGATCGGGCCGCGCCATGCCCACCTCGACCAGCAACGCGTCGAACGGCTGAGCCGCCAACCGTGATTGGAGGTCCTCCATGGTCATGACGGTGCGCACCGCTTGAGCCACGCCCATTCGGGAAGCGCATTTGGAGATGCGTGCAGCGGCGTCCGGAGCCTTGACACAGACCAGAACGTTCTTCACGTGATGTCACCTTTCACTTTCGTGTGAGGAGTCCCCTCGATAGTGGGAGTGACACCCACACGAGTTATGACGTGGCAATTGAGCAAAAACTTGAACTACTTTGCGCAACAGGGCGATTACGCACACACGGCGAGGCTTATCGTCCGGGTGTGCACTTCGCAGGGGGTATCCCTTGCTCGGGCACCGTCAGGGTGGTTTACTCCCTGACCGGCGCCCCCGGGTTCAGGACCGTGGCCGCGAAACGCCGTTCCTTCGACGCGATCGGCCGCTCCTCGCCCACCGTGCGTACGGCCTGCACCGTATCGAAGGCGTCGACATCGTCACGCCATCCGGGTTTGGAACGCAACGTCGACCCGTCACGGCGAAGGATCACGCGACCGTGCAGGGAAACCGCCGGAACGGCCGTTTTTTCCATGGTGTCGACGATGCGTCCCATCAGCTGCCGCCCTTTCGGGGTAACGGGTACGAAGATCACCGGCAGGATACCGGCACGACGCAACTTCGTTGACACACGACATCGACGGCAACGACACCACCGGCGTAAGCAGCTGACATGGCAAACCCTTGGTGTGCCTGCATTACGACTCCAAGCGCCCCCACCCGATCGACACACCGTTCACCCCGACGACGGTGACGTCGCGACCGAGACGGCACACGGTGCCGGTTCGATGTCGGCGAAATGTATCGCTCTTGTATCCGAGGCGGTCACACCGCTCCGCCGCCCACCGGCAGCCCCCCGGGGCGGCTCGACGGCGTCTCACCGGTTCCACACACGACCGGGCCCGGATGTTCTGCCGAACATCCGGACCCGAAAACGTTGGTGCCTAGTGTGCGTGGCCGTGACCGTGACCCGGGGACTCGTCCTCTTCCTCGGGCTTGTCGACGATCAACGCCTCTGTCGTCAACGCCAACGCGGCGATGCTCACCGCGTTGTTGACGGCGTTGCGCGTGACCTTGACCGGGTCGACGATTCCGGTGCCGATCAGGTCCAGGTACTGACCGTTCGCGGCGTCGTAACCATGGCCCCATTCGAGGTCGGCGACCTTGGCGACCGTCACGTCACCGGAATCGCCCGCGTTGGAGGCGATACGGTGCAACGGCTCGGCCAATGCGGTACGCACGATCTCAAGGCCGACCTTGTCTTCACCGTCGACCTCGACGGAATCGAGAGCGTCACGCACCTGCAGGAGCGCCGCGCCACCACCGGGCACGATCCCCTCCTCCAGAGCCGCACGGGTCGCCGATACGGCGTCCTCGATGCGGTGCTTGCGTTCCTTCATCTCGACCTCGGTGGCCGCACCGACCTGTACAACGGCAACGCCGCCGGACAGCTTGGCCAACCGCTCCTCCAGCTTTTCGCGGTCCCAGCTGGAGTCGGTCTGTTCGGCCTGCAGGCGGATGTTGGCGATCCGGCCTTCGACGGCATCCTTCTCACCGGCACCGTCGACGATGGTCGTGGTGTCCTTGGTGATGACGACGCGTCGCGCAGACCCGAGTTCCTCGAGCCCGACCTGGTCGAGTTTCAACCCGATCTCGTCGCTGACCAGCTGACCGCCGGTCAGGATGGCGATGTCCTCGAGGATGGCCTTGCGGCGGTCACCGAAGGCCGGTGCCTTGACGGCGGCGGCCTTGAAGGTCTTGCGGACCGCGTTGACCACGAGCGTGGCCAGTGCCTGTCCTTCGAGGTCCTCGGCGATGATGAGCAACGGTTTCCCGCTCTGCTGCACCTTCTCGAGGACGGGGAGCAGTTCCTCGATCGCACCGATCTTGGAGTTGGTGATGAGAATGTGCGCGTCTTCGAAGACGACCTCCTGGGAGTCGCCGTCGGTGACGAAGTGCGGTGAGATGTAGCCCTTGTCGAACTGCATCCCCTCCGTGACCTCGACCTCGGTGGCGAGCGTGGAGCCCTCTTCGATGGTGATGACACCGTCGACGCCGACGGCTTCGAACGCCTGAGCGACCAGCGAACCTATGTGGCCGTCCTGCGCCGAAACCGTCGCGACCTGTGCGATGGCGTCCTTACCGGACACCTCGGTCGCCTTGCTCAACAGAGCATCGTTGACGGCCTTGGCGGCGGCGTCCATTCCCCGCTTGATCGCGACCGGGTTGGCACCCGCCGCGATGTTGCGCAGGCCCGCGCGGAGCATGGCCTGGGCCAGCACCGTCGCGGTGGTCGTGCCGTCACCGGCGACGTCGTTGGTCTTGGTCGCGACCTCTTTGACCAGCTGTGCGCCGAGGTTGGCGTACGGGTCGTCGAGCTCGACCTCCTTGGCGATCGTGACACCGTCGTTGGTGATGGTCGGTGCCCCGAACTGCTTGTCCAGGACCACGTTGCGGCCCTTGGGCCCCAACGTCACCTTGACGGCGTCGGCCAAGTGGTCGACACCGTTTTCGAGGTTTCCGCGTGCTTCGTCGGCGAAGCTGAGGATCTTCGGCATGATATCCCTCCTGATGAGACCGCCCCGCCCCGTGAAGCGCGTTCGTGGCGAACGCCGTTTCACGGTTCGGGGCGGTGTCGAAGATCTTTACTTCTCGATGACAGCGAGCACGTCGCGCGCCGACAGGACCAAGTAGTCCTCGCCTGCGTACTTGACTTCGGTGCCGCCGTACTTGGAGTAGAGAACGGTCTCGCCGACCTTGACGTCAACCGGAACCCGGTTGCCCTTGTCGTCAACCCGGCCCGGACCCACGGCCAGGACGGTGCCCTCCTGGGGCTTTTCCTTGGCGGTGTCGGGAATGACGATGCCGGAAGCAGTGGTGGTCTCGGCCTCGTTGGCCTGAACCACAATGCGGTCCTCCAGCGGCTTGATCGCAACCTTGGTCGCAGTGCCCATGTGGCTTATTACCCTTCGATACGCTGCTGTTTCGAACGGGCGCGCGCCTACCCGTCGCGTCGCGGGAGTCGACGGTGTCGCGTTCGCCCTGCCACCAAATTAGCACCCGAGACCCGAGAGTGCCAACACCGCCATGACGGTTGGCACTCTCGATGTCCGTGTGCCAGATAAACCGGGGCGCACATGCCCGTCACCAGGCCCTCCACCGGCCGGGGAACACGTCTTCGGTCATAGATCCGACAGTCACAACCGGCGTGGCCTCCGTTGCAGCGACAATGGTCACGTGGACGCCTCACAGCTGAACAGTCCCCAAGGTCGCGCTTTGATAGCCACGGCCACCCGGCTGTTGGCCGAACAGCCCGACCGAGCTCCGCTGGCGCTGCGCCGGCACACCGATGATCACGACCTGGCCGTGGCCGCCATGACCCAGGCCACCCTACGAGCGGCCGCCTACCCGAAGTTCGGGCCGGACGCGGCACGCATGTTCTTCACCCGCGACGGTCTGGAACAGGCGAGCCGAGACGTCGTCGCGAATCGGCGAGCGGGCCGCCTGGCCGCCGCAGGTGTCGACCGCGTCGCCGACCTGTGCTGCGGGATCGGCGCCGACGCCTTCGCTTTGGCGCGTCAAGGCGTGTCCGTCGTCGGAGTCGACACCGACCGCCAGACCGTGGACTTCGCCACGGCCAACGCCCACGCTCTGGGCCTGGAATCCCTGGTACAGGCCCATTGGGGGTGCGCCGAGGAGACCGACCTGACCGGCTTCGACGCAATGTTCGCCGACCCGTCGCGACGGACCGGCGGCCGCCGGATATTCGACCCCGACCAGTACTCCCCGCCCTTGTCAACCCTGTGGTCGATCTCCGGTAACGTGCCGCACCGGGTCTGCAAGGTGGGGCCGGGCATCGACCACTCGGTGATCCCTTCCGACGCCGAAGCCGAATGGGTTTCGGTGAACGGCGACGTCGTGGAAGCGGCGCTGTGGCGCGGCGGGGTCGCCACGGCTGCGCGACGAGCCACGGTCATCACCGGCACCCGCGTGACCGAACTCACCGGTCCCGGCGATCGCCAGGCGAACGTCGGGGGACTCGGCGAGTACCTTTACGAACCCGACGGCGCCGTTATCCGAGCCCATCTGGTGGCGGAACTGGCGGACATGTTGTCGGCCAGGGTCGCGCACCCCAAGATCGCCTACCTCTACAGCGACATCGCCCTGCCCACTCCGCTGGCGACCGTGTACCGGATCGAGGAGGTACTGCCGTTCAACGTCAAGAAGATCCGGCAGCTGCTCGCCCAACGCGGCATCGGCCGTCTGGAGATCAAGAAACGCGGAGCCGACGTCACCCCGGACAAACTGCGTAAGGAGCTACGCCCCAAAGGCGACGCCGAGGGAACGCTTGTGATCACCCGAGACGACGACCGCCACATCGCTCTACTGTGTAAACGGCTCGACCACGCCGCGGTCGGAGACCCCCGCTGAACGTTCCGGGCGTGCCCGCACAGTGGGCACGCCCGGACTTTGTTTCACTGTGGACTTAGAGGTCCCGCAGGAAGTCGGTCAGAACGCCCAGACCCACCGGTCCAAGGTTCAACGCATCGGTGTGCCACATCTTCAGGTCGAAACCGGGGCGGGCTTTGGCCTCGTCACGGGCCGCCAGCCATGCACGCTCACCCAGCTTGTAGGTGATCGCCTGGCCCGGCCACCCGAAATACCGCACGATCTCCGGGTACAGACGGTGCTGCGACACACGGCCTCGGTCACGCAACACCTCGACGGCGACGTCGAAGTTCCACCGCGGTCCGTGACGGGACACTTCCGAGGCCGGAATCGGGAGGTCCAGATGAACACCGATGTCGATGACCACGCGAGCCGCTCGCATGGCCGAAGCCTTAAGCATGCCAAGACGCCTGCCGGGCTCATCGTGCCACCCGAGTTCGTCGGCGAGCTTCTCCGCGTACAAAGCCCAGCCTTCCGAGTTCCCGCTGACCCGGTTGTTGCGCGTGTACCGCGGCATGTCGACCACGTTGATCTGCCCGTATTGAAGGTGGTGACCGGGCACGCCTTCGTGGTAGACCGTGGTCGCCTCGTTCCAGATGTTGAACCGGGTGCGGTCGGCGACGGGCCACCACGTGCGTCCAAGACGGGACAGGTCCTCGCTGGGCGGCGTGTAGTACGGCGAACCGGCACCCTTGGCGTGCACCAAGACCACGTCGACGTCCTTGATACGCGGGTCGATGTCGAAGTGGGTGCCGTCGAGACGGTCGAGCGCGGTGGCGTGCAGCTCCTTCAGCCACTCCAGGTACGCGTCTTCGCCTTCGACCGACTGTGTGCGGTTGAGGTGCTCGATGACCTCGCCGAGTTCGGCCCCGGGAAGAACCTTTTCGGCCTCGACCGCCATCTCGGCCTCGAGACGCCGCAGCTCCTCCCAGCCCCAGTTGTAGGCGTCGTGCGCGTCGATGACGTCGCCCAGGCATTGACGCGATGCGACCTCGTAGCGTTCGGCGCCGACTCCGTCGGTCTCCGTCGCGCGGGGCGCGTAGTCCTCCCGCAAGAACCTGACCAGTTCCGCGTACCCGCTGGTCGCCGCGGCCACGCCCGCTTCGAGACGGCTTTTCAGCGGTCCGTCACCGTACTCGGAGACGATCGAGTCGAACGAGTTGATGTCGAGGTAGCCCTGGGCCTGGTCGGCTGCGGCTACGGCTTGCCGACGCGCGGCGGTGACGCCGTCGGCCAGCCCCACCTTCAAACAGTCGATCCAGCCTTCGAGCAGCCCCGGCATGCCTTCAAGCCGAAGCGTGGCCAGTTCCCACTGTTCGGGGGTCGTACGGCCACCCATGTCGAGGTAGTTGCGGAGGCTCTGCACCATCCCGTAGGGAGCACGCAACGACCGCTTCCACTCGCCACTGTCGTAGGCGTCCAGGTTCGTCGTCAACCGTTCACGCATGTGAGCCGCCGCGACCCGGTCGTCACGGTTGACCGGTTCAAGGCCGTTCAGTTCGGCCAGTGCACGACGGTCGGCCTCGGCTTCGGTGGCCTGCCCCTCGGGGCCGAAGTCGCCGGTGCCGTCGAAGTCCTCGGTGACTCCGAGGTATGTCGCCGAAATCGGATTGCGTTTGGTCCGCTCCCGGACGTACTGGTCGCCCAGGGCGGAAATCGGAGTCGTCATGGCATGTGACCCTACCGGCGTAATCGACCGTTCTCCAGCGTCGCAAACATCACATGTCCACAGTGACTTTCGTTGCGCTTCGCTACCGGCGACGCCGCCGACGGTCGACGACGGTGCCGTCGGCCATGGTCACCACCGTGTGAGCGACGGCCATCACCGTCGGATCGTGACTGGTGATCACCACGGTCGCTCCGGTGGCCGCGTACTCGACGAGGACCTCGAGGACGAGATCGACACGGGCCGGATCAAGCTGCCCCGTCGGTTCGTCGGCCAGCAGCAGGCCAGGTTCCAACCGCAGCGCACGAGCCAATGCCGTGCGCTGTTGCTCACCACCGGACGTCTGCGACGGATATCGGTCGGCCAAATGGTCCAGTTCAAGCCGTTCGAGCCACTCCCGCGTTCGTTTCTCCTCAACGATGTGGTCCGGCAACGATTCCCGACACAACCGGACGGGCAACTGCACGTTCTGCGCCACGGTCAACTCGTCGAGCAACACCAGCGCCTGTGGCACATATCCGACGTGCCGCCAGTCGAGCGCGTCGGCGGCGACGTCCTCCGGCAACGGTTCGGCGAACCGGATCACACCGCGATCGGCGACGTCATATCCACCCATGATGGACAACAGTGTCGTTTTACCGGAACCGGACGGGCCCGCCAGAACGGTGAGTTCACCCGGCACGAAACAGGCGTCGATCCCCCGCAGTGCCGGCGCACCCGCGTGACTCTTGTAGACGTCCCGGACCTCTATGGTGCTCATGCCGTCACCACCCCGCCCCCGAGCCGGTAGGTGAGATCGGCGCGTGCGGCCGTATCCGGGTCGTGAGTGGCCAGAACAATCGTCAAACCGTCGTCGCGCATTGATTCCAATGTATCCAACACCTGCTCTCCCATTCGACGGTCCAACTGGCCCGTGGGTTCGTCCAACAGAAGCAGGTCGGTGCGTCCCGTCGCGGCGAATCCGATCGCGACACGCTGCTGCTCCCCGCCCGACAGCTGTTTGGGCCGACGCGACGCCTTGTCCGTCAATCCCAGCCGGTCCAGGAGGCGCTCGGGTTTCGCCCTGCCACGTCCCATCGCCTTGGCCATCTTCAGATGCTGGATCACCGTCATGTGGTCGATGAGGTTGTCGGCCGGGTTTTGACGCACGTACCCGACGCGATCGCGACGCAGCCGACGACGACGCCGCGCCGAGGCCACAGTGGTGTCCACTCCCGCGATCACAACCCTGCCGGCATCGGCACGGTCAAGACATCCCAACAGCCGCAACAACGTCGACTTGCCCGATCCCGACGGCCCGGTCAACGCCACGATGCCGCCTTTCGGCACCCTCAGGTCGAGCCCACGCAGCACCGCCGCCTCGCCGTCGGTCGATACGTAGCCGTAGCGAACACCCTCACACTCCACAACAATGTCGGTTCTGGTCACGGGGTTTCTTCTCCGTCCATCACATGTAGGTCTTCCGGGGATCTCCACGTCTCATCGGCACCACGGTCACGCCGTGTCACGCAACACGAGTGAGGGCTTGGCCGCGGCGATACGGGCATGGACGAACAACGCGGCGCCACAGACCGTGGCCAGAGTCGCGATCGTCAACCACACCACCGCCAAAGACGGCACGGTGACAACAACCCCGGGCCCCGACGCCGGGTCGATGTCGAAGTCGGTTGCCATGGTCACCACCAACACAGCCGAAACCACCACACCCACGGCCACCCCGGCACCCAACAGGACACCGACTTCCCGCAGCAGGGCCAGCCGATGCGTCACCGACCGCAACCCCATACGCCGCATGACGACATAAGCCCGCCGGTTGGCCGGCGCTCGAGACTCCAACCGCAACAGGATCCCGACCACCACGACAACCGCAGTCAGCAGCGACACCCACAGCAGATACTCCATCGACGCCGTCAACGACTGTTTCGGGGTCCCGTCATACCGTTCGGCGGAAACAGCCACCGTCGCATCCTCGAAACGCGACTCCACGGCGTCGCGAACCCCGGCCGAATCGTCGGTGCGAACCCACCATTGATAACCGCTACTCCAAGGCAACTCGGGAAGATGCTCGTTCGAGATCAACACCACCGGGTTTCCCGCTCGACCGCCCGGCAAATCCGGCACGGTCGTAACGTCGATGTCCATCGTGGCGGGCCCGGGAAGATTCACCGTCGCAGCTCCGTCAACGACCTCGGGCGTCCCGATCGCCAGAGCCGGAACCCCGTCACCGGACAACACACCGGCGATATCCACACCGGGCGCCATGAGCTTTACCGTATCGGCAGCCCGCTCAAACGAGTCGACATCGACGAACAACGTGCTCACCTTGATCCGGTCCATCGTCAACGTGTCCACTCGCACCACCGACGTCGCTTCGCCGAACCGGCTCAACATGTCACCGATATCGGTCGGCTCGTCGAACGTGACCACGACATCCGACCCGATCTCCGAACGCGCTTGAGCATCGATCGTCTCCGACACCGACGACGACGCGGTCACTGCGTAACCGGCCAACGCCGTCGGTACCGCCACCGCCGCAACCATCACGGCACCAGCCCAACCATCACGACGAATCCGCCGCGACGCAATGAACCCGCTAACACCACGCATCGGACGCCGCTGCGGTCGGCCCCACCACGTCCGCAGCAAACGCGCAGCCATCCCCGCACACGCCAACGCCGTCAACAATGGAACCACAAAAGCCCGCCCCGGCAACTGCGCCACCTGACCCACCCGATCGGCGGCATCACCAGAGGTGACCGTGATCGAATCGTCCAGCCACAGCCACGCCGCCACAGCCCCACCGGCGGGCACCAACTCCCACGGCACTGTTCCAAACCGCCGCCGCGCGATCTTCACCGGTTCGGTGAAACCACGAGTCGCGCGCCCGGACACCACACCCACCACCAGAAGAGCCGCAAGCACCGCACCGATACCCAACACCGCCGACCACACCGGCGCCCGAGCGTCAATCCGGTCCACCGGGGCCCACCACGGCATCGACAACCAGCACAACCAATGCCCCGCCACACCACCCAGGACCGCAGCCGGAAACGCCTCCAAAGCACCCTTAAGACCCAACGCTCCCGGAGACACACCCCGCCCGGCCAACGCGGCAAGCTCCACACCACGACGCCGCACCCACAACACACCGGAAGCCCCCACAATGCACAACCCAACAAGAATCGCCGCACCGCTCACCACACCGATCGGAAGCAGCAACGCCTCACCGACCACCTGCGCACGGTGTTCGAATCGGGGCATCTCGTAATCCATGGTCGTACCGGTCGAGACGACCTCGGGTTCGATCTCGGCCAGCTGGTCCGAGATCGCCGCCGCCTGGTCCAACGACGGCGGCTCGTCAAGCTCGAAGCGCAGGTGCACCTGCACGCTCAGCTCCGCCTGCTCGGCCAACGTCCAGAAGGTCTCCTCGTCGAGTAGAACCGTCGGCCGCCACTCGGGCTCGGGGGTGACGGCCAGGTTCAGCCCGTATTCCATGTGACACCACTCGGTTTTCATCAGCGGGTGTCCGTTCAACGACTCGTAGACACCGGTCACCGGTATCTCCAGGTCAACCGGTTCGGAGCCGGGCGTGTATTCGGTGTCGACGCCCGGGAACGCGTCCCACAACTGCGCTTCCGAGCCCACCTTCGTGGTCAAGCCCGTCACCACGGAGTCACCGGGGTTCACCTCGGCCACACCGTCGAACTCTGTGGGCACCCAGGCACCCGGGCCGAAATCACCCTCAACGGGTGCGATCCGGTCGAAGGCGGCGTCCCGGTGGATGAAGAACACGCTGTTGTACCCGCCGTCGCCACCGCGAATGCCCGCCACACGACCATGGTGCTCGGTCCACGGTTGCGGCGCCCCCAGCGACAACGTGCGATCCACCTCGGAGAGCCCGTCGACGCGATCCGCCAGCTGCTCGATCCGGTCGATCTCGGCCAGCACGTCCTCGCGGTCGAGCGCGTCGATGGTCACACCGGTTCCCAGGGAGCCGTCGCCGCCGCCTTCGGAGTAGCTCTCTCCCGACCGGGCGAACTTCGCATGGAATCCGCCGGGGAGGGCACATTGGTCGTTCAGCTGCTGTTCGATCGAATCGCTCTGCGACGCCGATATCAACAGCGGGGTTCCCACTGCAGGCAGGGTGGCAACCACCGTGGCGACCATCAATGCGATGGCCACGCCGGGGCGTTTAAACAAAAGGAGAGGCGCTTTGGCCCACGGCAACGAACGCAACGTTCACAACCTCGTCGGGGATGGGAATGCGGATGGGTGAGCCCACGCACATGCTACCCCATTTCCTGCATCACGTGACGGTCGCCATAGACCCGAGTCAATCGGAGAGCGGACGGATCATGATCAACGCGTCCTTATTACTCGGTTGGTAGTACCCGCGCCGAACGCCCACGCCCTCGAAACCGTAGCGGTCGTACATCGCTTGAGCCGCATGATTGTCGGTGGCCACCTCCAACGCGATACTGCGACAGCCCCGCCTCGTGGCCTCGGCCATCAGATCGTCCAGCAACGCGGCACCGACACCGCGGCGCTGCGCACAGCCGCGAACGGCGATGTTGTTGACCCAGGATTCGCCGTCGGCCACCGCCAACC
>DXGR01000087.1 GCA_019113825.1 Candidatus Stackebrandtia excrementipullorum
TGTTGGCCGTAGTCGCCTACGTCCTTCCGCTCGCGATCTTTCACCCCGCCACGGCGTTGGCCGGGTACACCACGGCTTACCTGTTGAGGTTCGTCATGGTCGCGGGAATCGCAAGCCATCTCATCGCGACGACCTCACCGGCCCTGTTGACCGCATCGCTACGTGCCGCACGAATACCACGCGCCATCGTCGTCCCCACCGCGGTGACGCTGCCGTTCCTTCCCGTCGTGGCCACAGAGACACGCGCCGTATGGGAGGCCATGCGCATGCGAGGCATCGCCGGTGTCGGCGACCTCGTCCGTCACCCGATCCGAGCAATCGAGTGGCTCACCGTTCCGGCCATCGCGTCCACACTGCGGGTGGGTGAAGACCTGGCTGCCGGCGCACTCTTGAGGGGGCTGGGTGGTCGTCACCGCCCCACCAGCATTCAACCGGTCGGGTTCACCACCACCGACCTGTTGGTTCCGGTCGCCGCGATCGCCGCCGGTGTGACGTCCTGGTGGTACACCCGATGAACGAGCCGTCCGCCGCAAAGATCGAAGACGTCTCATGGACCTACGACGGATCCGATGCTCCGGTCCTGTCCGGTCTGAACCTGACCGTCGAGCCCGGCCGGGCCATCCTGTTGTGCGGGCCGAGCGGCTCCGGGAAAAGCACTGCGCTGCGACTGTTGAACGGTCTCATCCCGCACCTCCACAAAGGCCAACTCGCGGGGACCGTGGAGTTGTTCGGCGACGATGTTCGCCATCTCGACTGGGACGAACTCGGACGCGCCACGGGATCGGTGTGGCAGCACCCCTTCCGCCAATTCTTCACCGACCGGGTCGTCGAGGAAATCGCCTTCGGTCTTGAGAATCGAGGCGAACCACCTCCACGGATCCGTGAACGGATCGACGATCTCTTGACCCAACACGACTTGACGTCGATTCGGCACAGCACGCTGCGGCATCTGTCCAGCGGCAGACAACAACAGGTCGCCGCTCTGGCAGCCATCGCCCACCGGCCCCGTTTGCTGCTCCTCGACGAACCGACCGCCAACCTGGCAGCAGAAGCGGTGACGGATTTCGTGGCGGGACTCGCACGACTACGCAACGCCGGTGTCACCATCGTTGTCGCCGAACACCGCATCGCGCCGTTTCTCGATCTCGTCGACGAGATCGTCGCGTTCGGAAACGGCCGTGTCAAAGCCACCTGGACCGTTGAGAAGTTCCGTCGGCTTAGCGACAGTGACCTGACGAATCACGGGCTGCGGCCCGTCACCGTTTCGACGGCCACTTCGACACCCATAGCGGCACGTGGCGCAAGTATCGTCGGCTCCTCCGACGACGCGGACTCCACCGGCACCGGCGGGCTTGTACTCAACGACATCGTCTGTTCGCATGGTCGCAACGTCGTTCTCGACATCGACCGTGCGCACCTGCCCGCGGGGCGGGTCACGGCCGTATGTGGCCCCAACGGCGCCGGCAAAACAACCCTCGCTCGTGTCCTTTCCGGTCTGCTGCGACACCGCGGCACCGTCGAATTCGCCGGGCGACCGGTGACGCGCGCCAACCGGCCGCGGCTCACAACTCTTGTGCCCCAGGAGGTTCAACGGCAACTGTATGGCGAAACGGTTCACTCCGAACTCGATCTGGGTCCGGCCGCGGTAGCACCTGAGCGTCGCAATGCACTACTGAAACGTCTTGACCTCGACGACGTCGGTGAGCGACATCCGCTGTCGCTGTCGGGCGGCCAGCAACAGCGTCTGGCGGTGGCGGTCAGCGTACTCGGTGACCGCCCGGTGGTCGTTCTGGACGAACCCGGTACGGGGGTCGACGCACGCCATCTCACCGTCATCGCCGAACTCGTCACCGAACTCGCCGAAGCAGGCAAAATCGTCATCCTCATCAGCCATGACCGACAGCTGCTCGGCATGACCGCCGACCACGAGCTCACCATCCAACCGCCCCGTTGATCGCGGCGATCGGGAGATCCGGTGGACAGCCCTCCATGCTCGTCGCCGACAACCATGGAAGCCGCTGCGGGCCCACAGCGATGTCACCTCGGAAAAAACCGTGCTCCGAACCGCTACAGGGCCACGTTTCCATGGCCCCCCAGAACCGTCGGAGCACTCGATCACCGGCTCGACGGAGGCGTTTCGCTCCAAGCCGTCTTCGGCGCTGAACACGACGGGCCACGGAGGGTCGGCATCGACAAGATCGTCCAGTTCGATGATCGCCACGAAGTCCTCGTGATTGCCGGAAACGTTCGTGTAGTCGTTGTAGGCCTGAACGAACACCGATCCCGGCCGCCAAACGAGCCGGGCTTCTTCTGCGCCCACGGCGCGCGAACATCGGCCACCGTTCGATAAGTCCCGTGGCGCCCGACTGACGATCCTTTGCTCATCGGGAAGCCGGCAGACCAGGGAATAGAGCTCGAGCGTGAGGCCACGCCTGTTGAGCGGTTATCTCACGTGATCACAGCCTTCGAGGAACATGCGGGCAACGCCGTAACGATCCGACACGGGCCCCGCTGTTGAAACGCCACCTGGTCGTGCACCGCTGGACGATTCTCATCGGCTTGGAGCCGGGCCGGGCTGCACATCAGATGCGGCAACGATCGCCAAAACAGCCGCAACCGACGATGAGCACGGCCCGTCCACGTCGCCGAACTCGTGCTGCGGCCTCCCGAAGCCCCTGCCGCCGTGGGGCTGTGGGGTGACCGGCCACGCGGCCGTAACCTCCACTCCGAGCGGCGCGTCGTCGTGGAGCTACCGGCGTATTTCGTCGACGTGTCCTTTGGCCGGGCCGCATGAAAACGTCCAACGACCATGGCACGACATTTCCGAAAGAGACCGATACCCCCGGTTATCGCCCTCCTTCACACAGCCACCGAAAACCCCAGACACTTTCCACACGGGATATTCAACCTTGCCGAGGAAGCACTTCGAAATCCCTACGTGCCGGCCACGTTCCAGGTTTCAACGTCACCCCTCGGCATTGACGACAGGCGTCAAACAACACGCAAACAGATTCGGCCACGATCGTCAATCGCGTGATTCATTTGATGCAAACAGTAGCGGGCATCAATCCCAACACGGGCACATCACCCAATAAGCATGAAACATCTTCACGCTATTCACTCGAACACCCCACAACGCAGACACTTGGATAAAAGTTGCAAAAACGTGACACCAACGTTTCGTAACCGAATCACTTCCCATCTCAAGGTGAATTCCGGCGCACATCGCCACCGCCCCAAGGACTCCAGGCGAGGCCGGCAAGGCGCAACCCACGTGAAGAACGGGCGCCCCGAAATGGGCTCCGACCTGGTACTTTGCCACC